>NZ_CM000745.1:4997556-5001372 GCF_000161455.1 Bacillus pseudomycoides DSM 12442 | reverse complement strand
AAGATAAACAGGCAGTCTTTTAATGAGCTCTTTAGGATAGACAGCTCCGTTATATGTTATTTTTCCTTTTAACTCTTCACCTGCATGAAGCTGAATCGTCAAGTCATAGTTTGTCTGTTCGTAGGCTTCCATTCCTGTTACAGTAAATCCAATCCCCCCCGTAGCATGTTCTACTTGCTCCGAAGAGTTTACTGGATAATTTTCAAAAGCCATAATATGGTCAAATAACATACCTGATACTTCCCCATTGCTTTGAATATCCGCAAGTGATAAATAATCATATTTTCCAGCAAGCAGGGATTGCTCTTGAACTTTTTTAATTAATCCCACCATCGTTTCTTCTTCAGTAGCTGAAATCCTAACAGGAATAGTATTAATAAACAATCCGACAATCTTTTCAACCCCATAAATTTCTGAAGGTCTTCCCGAAACAACAGAGCCGAAAACTACGTCTCTTGTATCATTTAATTTTTGCAGGAGAATACCCCAGAATGTTTGAATAAGCGTATTCATCGTAACCTGATTCATATTGGCCAACTGCTGTAACTGCCCCGTAAGAGATTCTCCCAGTCCAAAATGCAACTCTTCTCTAACATTTTCTGAAGAGTTAGATAGCTTATGATAAGGAATTCCCGATATCTCTTTATATTCGTGAAGATAGTTCTTCCAGAAAGATCTCGCCTCTTCTTCATTTTGTTCATCAAGCCACCTAATAAAGGAGCTGTACGGGATTGTTTTTTCAACTTTTACTGGAAGATTATTAAGATACATATGATAGAAATTGAATAAATCACTTAAAACAACATCCATACACCAGCCGTCCATCAGAATATGATGGCTGCTTATCAGTAGTAGATTTGTACTTTCTCCCGTTTTAAAAAGAGAAAACCGAATAAGCAGATCCCGGGAGAGGTCAAAACCTCTCTCCCGGTCTTTCTCTTTATATTCCTTTAGGTAAGCCGAACGTTGTGCCTCAGGCATACTTGAAATATCCTCAGTATAAACTGATGCTTCTCTGTTCTTTAATACAATCTGCATCGGACGCTTTATTTTTTCATATAAAAATATAGTTCTTAAAACATCATATTTTTCTATGAGAGCATTAACACCAGCTATTAGAAAATCTATGTTCACAGAACCTTCTATATCAAAGGACAGTTGTTCAAAATACACTTGATTTTTCTGATCTTTAATTGTGTGAAATAACATTCCTTGCTGCATGGGGGATAACCGATAAATATCCTTGACGTTTTTTCTGTCAAACATCTACTTCACTCCTAATTTATTTATCTAGGCTATTTTTTTGATTCGAAAACTTCAAAAATATTGTCCAACTCGTCTAGAGTCATATCATTCTCACTGAAATCACTTGGAGTAAGCTCGATTTCATCTTTTTCGCTACAAAACTTCATCAGAGCAACTAGATTTTGACGATAAAGGCTTCCCAGCATCTTAATAGTGCTCTTCCTAAAGACCTTTGGATTGTAGCTGATATTAATCTGTAAAACTCCTCCTACGACCATTCCATTCCATTCAAGTAAATGCTCCTGATGGTTCTTTCCGCTAATTTGTCGGCCCATCGGCATGCTGGAGTAGAGTTGAACATCGTCTTCTTCAAAAGCTCCAAGGTAGTTAAAACTAATTTCAGGATCTATCGTCTTTCCTATAGCTACACTTGAATTTAAATACTTGAAAACTCCATATCCAGCTCCCTTTTTTGGTATCTTTCGGAGGGTCTCTTTAACAGTCTTAATAACAGATGCCATATTGCCTGAATCCAGTTCAAAGATGACAGGGAATATGCTTGTAAACCACCCTACCGTTCTGCTTAGATCCATTCCATCTATCAACTCTTCTCTTCCATGACCTTCCAGACTAACGACCAGAGCATTCTCTCCTGTCCACTCCTTTATTGTCATTGCGAGAGCAGCTAGAAGAAGATCATTAATTTCTGTCTGAAATACCTTGTGTACCTCAGTTAAAAGCATGATGGTTTCATTTTTGTTTAACGATATCCCTTCTATTTGTAAATCTTCATATAGATGCCTACCTGAATACTGATAGTCTTTAGGCAACATTGGTATTGTCTTAGACTGAATGTTTCTCCAATAAACAACCTCTTTTTCATTTTTGCGGCTTGGTACGTATTGAGCAAGTCCATTAGCCCAATCCTGATAAGAAGTTGTTTTTGCCGGAAGAGAATCATCCCCTTTTTCATATAGGCGGTAAAAGTCCTCAATAAGGATCCTCCATGATACTCCGTCTATTATTAGGTGGTGAATGACGATTAGCAAATGGCTACCTTCTTCTGTGTTGAATACTGCCAGCTTGAAAAGCGAGCCATTAGAAAACTGGATGCTGCCCTGTATTCGATTTGCCTCCTTCTCAATTAAAGAAACAGAATTTTCCATGCCCCTAAAATCAAAGTTTTTTACAGTGCACTCAATCCCCTGTATTCCCCGATTATGCTGAGAGGAAGAATCCAAAGAAAAAGCAATCCGCAATGCATCATGATGCTCGCACAGTTTTCTGAAGCAGTTCTCTATCAATTCAGGCTCCCATCCTTCTTTCCTAAACAGCATCATCGATTGATTAAAGTGCTCTGGCCTTTCAAATTCCTGTTCTAAAAACCAATGCTGTATAGGAGTGAGAGGAACTGTTCCCTCAATTGCACTCTGTTTGGCTTCTGTCTGGAAAGACTCAATAAATGGACTCAATTCATATATAGTTGGATTTTTAAACATTTCCATCATGTTCAGCTTTAAATTGAGTTCATTTAACCTTGCAGCGATCTGAATGGCTTTAATAGAGTCACCTCCCAGTTCGAAGAAATTATCATGGATCCCTACACGCTCCACCCGTAGAACTCCCTTCCATACATCTGCAAGCAGCTTCTCCATTTCAGAGAGAGGTGCAGCGTACTCCGTTCCTTCGTCCATCGTAAAATCAGGTTCTGGAAGAGATTTCTTATCTATTTTCCCATTAGGTGTAAGCGGTAGAGAATTCAGCCTTATAAAGTATGAAGGGATCATATATTCAGGCAGCTCTTTCTGCAGGTGCTGGCGCATCTCTGTAACCATCCAGTCTCTCTCAGAAACGACATAGGCACATAAATTACGATCTTTGAGAACAACGACTGCTTCTTTGACAAAAGCATGTTCGGTCAGCTTGGTCTCTATTTCTCCCAATTCAACTCGGTAGCCCCTGACTTTTACTTGCTCATCATTTCGGCCTAAAAACTCTATATTTCCATCGGACAGCCAGCGAACAACATCTCCCGTTCTATAAATCTTTTCATTCACTTGATATGGATTAACAATGAAACGCTCCTTTGTCATATCTCCTCTGTTTAAATACCCGCGCGCTACTCCTTCTCCTCCTATAAAGAGTTCTCCCGGAACTCCTATAGGTTGCAACTGGAGGTCTTTATTAAAGATATAAACACGCTTATTGGCAATTGGTTTTCCAATCACCACTTTATTCAGCTCTGGACTGCATTCGCCAATAGTAGCATCCACTACTGTTTCAGTAGGTCCGTATGCATTTAAAAATTTCCTGTTTCTTCCCCATACTTTCACCAGATCTACAGGTAACGCTTCCCCGCTGGTGCTTAACGTATGTAAATCTGGCAGTTCAGCAAACGGAAGTGCTTTTAACATGGATGGGGGAATAAAAGGAATTGAATTTATCGCGTTTTCTTCCAACCATTTAACAAACTCTTGCCCAGAAAGAAAAATCTCCTTATCACAGATATAAAGAGTAGCACCCGATAATAGCGTATGAAAAATATCTCCCACAGAAGCATCAAAACTATAA
>NZ_CM000745.1:4996379-4997456 GCF_000161455.1 Bacillus pseudomycoides DSM 12442 | reverse complement strand
CCTCATTGTGAAACGATTTATTGGGAATTTTATGCCACCGGCTATTTATTTGGTACGTGAGGCACAGTTTATAGATCGAGAGGAAAACATATACAGTACAAAAGAGAAAGTTCTTCAAGAGAAGGGATTTTTAAGCGTATTTCATGAGGACATGGAAGAAGGTTCTGTGGAAAGCTTTCAAATCCCTTTTTTATATGAGGGAGACTCGTTCCAAATCGTAAAACATGACTTAATGCAGTCGAAAACAAAGAAACCAGCATTTCATACTGAAAGCTCCATTCTAACGTTTATGGAGACCGCCGGTCGTAAATTAGATGATGACCATTTAAAAGAGCTAATGAAAGGAAAACGTATTGGGACGGTTGCGACAGAGGAGACCTTTATTCCAAAACTCGCAACGAGAAATTACATCACAGTTACCAATGGCCAAATTCGTACTACGAAAATTGGTCGTGCATTTGTAGAAAAATTTCCGATAGATGAAATCAAAAATCCAGCTTATACGGCTGAAATGGAAGGGATGATTCATATGATCGAAAAGAAGGAAATGCAATACGGTGAATTTGTGGAAAATACGAATACATTTGTAAAAGAAACAGTTGCAAAACTTGGAGAAACAGAAGAAAAAGTAGCGGATGAAATGATTTTGAATTGGAATCAACAAATTGAAGTATGCCGTTGCCCATGTAAAAAGGGGAAAATCCTTCATAAGGGCAACTTCTATGGATGTAGTAATTATCCAGAATGTGAGATCCGTATACCGAAGAAAATTAAAGAGAAAGCGATTCCTGAAGCACAAGTAAAAAAGCTGTTTGAAAGTAAGAAAACGGATCTGTTAAAAGGCTTTAAATCCGGTGAGAAAGAGTTTTCAGCGTATTTAGTATTCCGAGAAGGCAAAGTACAGTTCCAGTTTCCAACGACAGAGGAGCTGTCTCTTGGGAAGTGTCCAGACTGTAAGAAAGGGGACATTCTTCATCGAAAAACATTTTTTGGGTGCACAGAATATAAAAATGGTTGTAAGTTCATGCTGCCAGCAAAAATCAAAGAAAAAGCGATTCCCCCTTCTCAACTAAAAAA
>NZ_CM000745.1:4995752-4996279 GCF_000161455.1 Bacillus pseudomycoides DSM 12442 | reverse complement strand
AGTTCACTATAAAATCTTGAGAGTGATTTTAATTGATAAAATAAGTTATCTGTGCCTGTCTTTTCCCTCCGGGAAGCCGTGAAATGTGTGAGAGCTAATTGATGCGCGTCGCTTCTATCGGTTTTATGAATCCGTAAGGAATCGCATTGTAATTTCGCTTCTAAAGGGTTCAACAGAAAGTATTCAAACTTGTTATCTTGCATAAAACGCTCCAGTTGTCTCGAATAGACACCAGTTGCTTCGAACACAATATGAGGTGATTTTTTATTTTCATTCATAAGTTGATCTATTCGTTTTCGTAGTTCTTCAAAATCGGGCTTAGAATGATTGATTTCACTTTCAAAAATACATTGTTTTTGAGCATTATAAATAACCATATAACTCTTTCCCATACTAACATCAAACGCAATTACATGTTGCATATTTTGCCTCCTTATGTAGAATTGAAGTCCTCATCTTACTCTTATCGATTCCCATTTCTTATACACGATCTCAAGGATCCACATACTAAACTGATTCAAATAAGG
>NZ_CM000745.1:4994790-4995652 GCF_000161455.1 Bacillus pseudomycoides DSM 12442 | reverse complement strand
GTACAAAATATAAGCCGGAATCCTAAACCACCTCCGATTCTTGCGATTTCAGATAACATCTCCTGGCACATAAATAATAAATCCCGTTGTTTTTTAGGTAAACCTTGTGTCGGACAAAGATTCGCTCCTTCATCTACTATGATGAAGCAACGTTCTCTAATTGGATGTATCTATAACATTGGTAAAATAGGACTTTTTCATCATCTCAATCTGTTTTACCATCTTTTCACGTACTCTCACCAACATCTCTAACGCCTGTTCCGAGGTTTTCAGCTACTTCTACTACTTGGGATAGCTCTTTGTAAGGACTAAATTCTAGCCCTTCCTTCAAATCGATAATAAAAAAATTCACGTGTTGAGATTGTTGTAAAATTAAACTAGTCATCACATTTTTTAAGAATACTGTCTTTCCAAAACGAGTCATTCCACTTACACACATATGCGGTGTTTTCTCGAAATCATGATACACGTGTTTATCTAATGCTTTCCCCATCATAACTTTCCATGTGTGCTCTTTTAACAGCTCCTTAGACCAATTCCATATTTCAGGTATTCGTTGCTTAAATACTCGAATATGAAGCTCTCTTTGATGAAACGATATTTTAACAGGTTTATATAGTCCTTCTTCTAATACTTCAGCTAACTTTTTGATAAGTTGACTAGGTACGCCGAGCGGTAACTTGTAAACATAATTCATACTTATGTCATCTTCTATTTCTTTTATAAAAATAGGGTATTGTAATTCACCTTTATGTTGAACACATATCTTTGCAATTTCAAAAAACGTTGCAATTTTTTTCTTATCACTCATTCCTTTACTTTGATAAAAGTAAGCTACTGTTATAAAGGTTGCTGGTATTAA
>NZ_CM000745.1:4994078-4994690 GCF_000161455.1 Bacillus pseudomycoides DSM 12442 | reverse complement strand
GTTGTATGGAGGCCGGCTAGTTCTTGTTCCATCTTTTGTGGCTCGGGATCCTGAGGCTTTTGCTGAGCTGCTTCTCAAAGAGAAAGTGACCATCTTGAATCAGACGCCTACGGCATTTTATCAGCTTTCTCACCAGATGAAAAAGATGAAGTCAGCCGAGATGCCGATCCGTAAAGTTATTTTTGGGGGCGAAAAGCTGTCCCCTCTACAGCTGAAGGACTGGAAAGTAGCCTATCCTTCTACTCAGTTGATTAATATGTATGGGATTACGGAAACGACTGTTCATGTTACGTACAAGGAAATTACTGAAAAAGAAATCGAGACTAACATCAGCAACATTGGAAAACCGATTCCCACTCTTCAGGTGTATGTGCTGGATGGACAGAAGAACCTCCTGCCCGTTGGAATCGGCGGTGAAATGTATGTTGCCGGGGAAGGTGTGGCTAGAGGTTATTGGAATCGTCCAGAGCTAACGGAAGAGCGCTTTGTTGAAAATCCGTTTCAACCAGGAGAGCGGATGTACAAAACAGGTGACCTGGCCCGATGGCTGGAAGATGGAAACCTGGAGTACCTTGGAAGAATGGATGATCAGGTGAAAATCCGCGGCCACCG
>NZ_CM000745.1:4993738-4993978 GCF_000161455.1 Bacillus pseudomycoides DSM 12442 | reverse complement strand
TAAAAAGACAATAGTGAAGAGGTGTACGGAATGAAAAATAAAATAATTACAGGATTTTTAATAACATCCATTGTTACTGGGGCGAATATTCCTATCAATGCTCTCGCAACGCCAATCGTTAAGGCAGAAACGCAACAAGAGAACACGGATATTTCCTCATCATTACGAAAATTAGGTGCGCAATCTAAATTAATCCAAACATATATAGATCAAGCTTTAATGAGTCCTAATGTACAGCTT
>NZ_CM000745.1:4991802-4993638 GCF_000161455.1 Bacillus pseudomycoides DSM 12442 | reverse complement strand
AATATCCTTCCATTCATTTAAAATCGCTTCTTTGTTTCTCCCAAAACGATCTAATGATTGTACATATAAAATATCTCCTTCCCGTAACATCATTTTTACAAGTTGATATTTTTGACGATTAAAATCTTTACCAGATTGTTTATCAATGAAAATATCTCTTTCGTCAATACCAACTTGTTTCATTGCTTCTAGTTGTCTACCTTCGTTTTGATCTTTGCTACTTACACGTATGTATCCGAATTTTCTGTTATTCAAGGTATCAGAATCTCCTTCTCTTGATGTTTTATAATACATATTATAGCAAAACAGTTCCAAAAGGTGTCTGTTTTTTAGAGACGTTTCAAAAATGCATTTTTGAGGTTTTGGAACGTATATTTCATGTGCTTTTGATAGTTCCAAAAGGTGTACCTTTTGAAACGCGTAGAAAAAGGAACCCGTTATGGATTCCTTTTTGTTTTGTAATGCTTTTATGAAACAGCTCACTTTCTTAAAAAGTATTTTTCAACTTGTTTAAAATATGGAATTAATTCTTGAAATTGATTTGAAGACTGTAATTTTTCTTTTATCAATAAAGAAAAAATCTCACATGAAATTAAAATTATATAAGTTTAGCTTAATGGGCATGGCGTACCGCCCACATTTTAACGATTTTATAAGCCAAGAGATTCTGATTTAAATGATGCGTTCTGAGACACTATTCTTCTTCTAAAATAGAGTAATAATATTCATCCCACCATTCATTACCATGTGGTATACACTTCCTGAAATAGCCTTCTCTTCTCATTCCAATCTTCTCCATCACTCGATATGATGGGGTATTCTGTGGCTGACATGTAGCTATAATTCTATGTAATTTCATTTCCTTAAACCCATATTTCAATGTAGCTTGTGCTGCTTCGGAAGCATATCCTTTATTGAAATATTTAGGATTGAACACCCAACCAATCTCATAAGTATGTTCACCAAAATATTTATGAAAAACAATATGACCAATTAGGATATTGTCATCTATTAATACCACAGGAAAGTTCTTAGCATTTTCACCAATGTTTTCATTCACAAAGTTTCTTGTATCTTCTTCAGTGAAAACCCCTTCGGGTATGTATTTCATAACATTGATATCTGATGTATACTCATGGACAGCTTGCCAATCTTTGAACTCAAATTTTCGTATCAATAATCGTTCTGTCTTTACAAACATTTACTTTTCCCCCTCAAAAAATCGTAACTTTATTTCAAATCCACATTTAACCCCAAAAACAAAAAGAACTTGTAGGAATCACTACAAGTTCTTTTTAAGGTAAGGTGACAAAAAAGGTAACACAAACTATCTTAACAGACACAATAGGGAAACTACTTAATGACTGATGTGACAATTTCATTATATAACAAATATTAACATTTGGAGATTTCAATTTTGAATATTTTGTGAATTAAGAAAATGGAACGATTTATTGAGTTTGTATTCCTAAAAAATCCATTTGTTTATTTTGTACAAAACGCTTTAAATCAACATCGATATCATAATAAATTAGTAAAAATATAGTTATAGGTAAATAGAGAAGAATGTCTCATTATTACCTAACATACTATATTTATATTCATGTTTAATAAATTATAATAATATGAATTTCATGTTACAACCGACTATAATTCTTAAAAACATGTAAAGCACTGACATTCTGGCCATGTATTTTTGAAAAGGTTTGGAATTGTATATTTTTTACAAAAATAAGATATAATTATTATTGAAGAGCAATTTGTAAGTCCCAGTGAAATATGTGGTAAATTTACATGGGATATGAAATGCATATTCGAAAAGAGATAATGCACTAA
>NZ_CM000745.1:4982221-4991702 GCF_000161455.1 Bacillus pseudomycoides DSM 12442 | reverse complement strand
CAATCAGCTGTCCATATCGGCAGCTGATTTTATTTTTGCTTAACGTGTTTTTTTCCGAAATGCTGGCGGTACCATCTATAGTAAATAAGGCGCTTTACTCTTTATTGAAGTAGAGCACCCCTATTTCATGTTGAGGGTTTTTATTTTATCCAATTCTTTTTGTATCTTCTTATGAAAATACTTTCTACCTAGTTTCCATTCTATACATAAGAAAAGCGTCCCTAATAATAGATAAAGGATAAAGCCAATAGTACTTTCAATACGATTCGTTATAAACAACCATGTCAGAAATATAATATGTGCTACTGGTAAAATTGCTCCCCAATAGATATTGTTTCTACTTGATAAGAAAAATTGAATAGCTAAAATACCAGCATAAATAAGAACCATTATTCCCCATCTCTTTCTTGTTTATATTTTTCAATAATCAATTTTGCATCTTCTACACTTATCCGATCATCAATCGACAGACTTTTGATAAATTTAATAAATCCCTCGTTTTCTACGGCATCATTCATTTTTATTTTATCGATTAATCGATCAAGTTTAAGTCTTACTGTTGGGTATGATACCTCATAAATTTTTGCAAGCTCTTTTAAAGAACCTGAATGAAGTACTAAGTTTTTAACAAACTCTAAATCCTCATTTTCCAAGGCTGAAATCCAGTTTGGAATATTGTTAATATCCACAGTTCCGTCCCCCTATTTACTTTTTCAATATAAGCTTAGTATATTTTTCAATAATATTAAACTTATATTTAATTTTATTAAATATAATTCATATATTTTATTTAATTATGTTTAATCCCCCTTGTTTTTGGGTGTGAGGTAAGAGCTGGGGTGAAGCGAAGCGAGGGGCTAGCCCCTTTTCGTGTTATAAAAATATAGAGTAAGAGCTTATTTTTGAACAGTAGATCTAGGCGGTTCGGCAGGTACAATTGCTAGTCCAAGTCGTACTACCTAAATCCTCGTTTTTGGTATGTTCGGCTTGGCGACATACCCATACCTGCCGAATTTCGGAATGCAAGGAGAAAGAATACCGTTTTTTTGTATTTAGGGGTAGTGAAAATTCTTAAGTTGATGGGCATGGGGTCACCATACATATCCATCAACTTAAGAATTTTATAACGTCCCCAAAACAAAAAAATGCGCTGACTTCTCAAAGTAAATAACTGTAGAAAAAATTTTTTTCATTTTTGAGGTATATAAAAACCTTAGCTAGATGGCTATGTATTGTGACTGCTATTTGGGGTGATAAAGGATTTTTAATCATAATATTTAGATTATTAGTGTTAAAATAAGTATAGAAATTGTGAGATTTTTTATTCTAGAATAGTAGAGCTTAGCTGAATAAGACGTAAAGTAATTACATAACAAATTACATAGATAACTGGAGAGGTTCAAATGAGTAAAGTAGGAATATGTAAGGTGGATATTACACCTCCTTTAGGTATTGATTTTATTGGATATCATAGACCAACAGGGATTAGTAAAATTGAAGAACATATTTATACAACAGTATATGTGTTTGAAAATAATCAAACAAAGACCGTATTTGTTAGTATTGATAATATAGGAATGTTAATAGAAGATACAATAATAATTCGAGAACAAGTTGCACATGAGTTGAATGTTCCATTCAAAAACATAACCGTTGTTTATACTCATACCCATTCTGGTCCGGAAACAGTCGGTGATGATCAATTGATAAAGTCTTATAAAACGATTCTAATTAATAATGTGGTTAAAGGAGCCATAATTGCAAATGATAATATGCAATTATCTGAGGTGGGTTGGAATGTAACGATGGGTGAAATTGGAGTGAATCGAAGAGAGAGAACATCTGATGGAGAAGTAAAAATGGGTATAAATGAAAATGGAGTTGTAGACAAACGAATTGGCGTTTTAGCAATCAGAAACTACAAAACAAAAGAACTAACTGGAATTATTGTATTTTGTACTGCTCATCCTAATGTCTTAAAGTCAGATAGTGATATATTATCAGCAGATTATCCAGGATTGACAAGGGAAATTCTAGAACAAACATTGAACTGTCCTGTAATCATTGTTCAGGGGGCAGCTGGAAATGTGAATGCCAAATACCGTGGTTCTAAGGAAGCGTTAAAACACATGGCTTACATATTGAGTGGCAATGTTCTAACGATGTTACCAACAGTTACTTATAATTTAATTTCAAAGCTGAATACTATTTCAACTACAATGAAAATGAAACTAAAGGATATTCCTGATCTTGAAGAGATAAAAAAAATGGCGCTACTAGCTCAAAAGAAATGGGGTGTTAATACTGATCAGTGGCTTAGTGTTGTTGTTGCTAAGCACAAGGAAAATATTAAACAGTTAGCAATTGATTTAGAAATTCAGTTATTTCAAATCAATGATGGATCATTCTCTGGAATACCAATGGAACCTTTTTCAGAAACAGCTCTAGCTATTAAAGAAAATCTGAACAATGAACTAGCTTTTTTTGGTGGATACACGAATGGTTATCTAGGTTATCTACCTACAAAAGAGGAATATATATACGGAGGGTATGAAGTGGAACTAAACCCTGTGGTTTATGGGCCAAGTACAAATCTATTGATGCCGCCAGAAGAGAATACTGCTGAGTTGATAGTGAGCAAAGTTATGAAACTATACAGTAATTAAAGCTTTTATAATCAAGTAAAATATCTTATTCAGCAAATGGGGACGTCCCATCACTATCAAGCTAAGGTTTTGCACTATCTATAAAGCAAAAAAGATGTTATCCTTTCCTATGATTCTATAGAAAGAATAGCGTATTTTTTCATTTTAGGGGGAATTTTGTTTTGTTAGCTTGATAGCGATGTGGGGTGGAACCCCTTTTAGCAAAACCGGAGTGGAAATGATGAGTATAAATAGTTTTGTGGGATTGATAAAGAACGAATTATTAAAAGAGATAAGCATAAGAAGTGAGGATGAATTCGAGCCTGTAGTAGTTAAAGATATTCCTAGACTTTGGAAGTGTTTAGGGACAGGTAATTATGCTGCAGTATTTATGCACAAAGAATACAAAGATTGGGTAGTGAAAGTTTACGCGCGAGAAGGAGAAGGAATTGAAAAAGAGTCAGAAGTATACCGAAGAATCGGAAATCATCCTTCTTATTCGAAGCTTATATATAAAGGAGAAAATTTTATAGTATTGAAACGTTTAAAAGAAATTACCTTATACGATGCCATTCATAAGGGGATTAAAATTCCTAAGCAGGTAATCCTTGATATCAATGAAGCTTTAGGGTATGCAAGGGAACAAGGATTAACTCCTTGTGATGTTCACGGGAAAAATGTGATGATGGAAAACGGAAGGGGATATGTAGTCGATGTATCTGATTTCTTAAAAACAAAAGAAGATAGTAAGTGGAGAGACCTAGAAAAGGCATATTTTACATTTTACTTGCCCTTCATTTATAAATTGCCTTTCCCTGTTAAAATACCGTATTTCATGTTAAACATTGTTAGACGTTCATATAGAAAATATAAGAAGCTTAAAAAGAAATTCAAATTGTAAAAGGGCCACATACTTATCTTTAGGTTAGATAAGTGAACCACTAGTAAACAAAAGGACCGTACATTTTAGATATGTCTAATATGTACGGTCCTAATTTTATAACTTCATGAAGTAATTAGTAAGCTTTTCATTTTCTTTTTCACGCAATTGCTTATTTTCTTCTTCAAGCTCTTTATTCTTTTTCTCTAACTTAGAGAAGCGATGACGGCATTTTGATTGTTCTCGTCCCGTTTAATCCTAGAGTTCACAAATGCTTTTTCTTGTTGATTTCGCAAGAAATTGATGGGTTCTTTGAGCTCTGTATGGTTATACAGTGTGGCTTTACTCACTCCGGCTTCTTCTGCCACACTATTGAAGTTAATTGCTTTAGAGCTCTTGGTTAGACGTTTTATAGCTTCCTCAACCTTAGCTATAGTTGTCTGTTTCCTTTTTTCGTGTAGCTGCCTTAGTTGCTCTTCACGGTCGAAATTTGCTTAGCGTATGTTTTCGTTAAAATGTGGGTGGGTCCCCATGGCCGTCAACCTAACAAAAATAAATTACCCCAGAACGATAAAATTGAGCAACTTGTGCAAAATTTTATCGTTCTGGGGTAATTCTAAATTCTTAAGTTGATGAGCATGGGGTTCAGCCGAGATACGTGTAAAAATAGGTCATAGTCTTACTTTTTGTTCCCAGATACAACCTATTTGTTAAGTGACAAAAAAGTTGTTTAATTCTTATTGGATTAACAGGCAGGTTAGTTGGGGTAGTGATAGGATTTCTGTCATTCCCCTTAGTTGGAGAGTGTTAGTTAACTTGTGCTCAACAATTGGGCCAGAACGTTGAGAATCACTCTCAAAGGGAGTTGGTTATTTATGTTGAAATATTGCGAGTGAAATCAGGTTCTTAACGATTTTATCAAGTATCAAGCAAAATAATTCAGAAACGAAGAAGGGACAGTACTAACATGGAAAACGTATCAAATGTAGATAAATTGGAATCAATAAAATCTTTACAATCGACAATCAGTAAACTCGAAAATGCCTTGTCACAGATGACTCAGAAAGGCGCAAATACTACCTTAGTAAAGAAACGACTCAAAGCTGTTTGCATCGCCTTAGCAATGCTAGAAAACGTTTGGAATCAAAGATCCCATTATTACACCCAGGAAGATTTAGCAGAAGCTTGTAATGTTCTTACTAGTTTGCTTCCATCAATTGAGAACATTTATGATAAGTCAAAGGCTGGTAGTCCCCAAAGAACGCTTTTAGAAAGAAAAATAAAAGCGTTGAAACTAGCTATTCAAGCGATTGACAATTTTTGTGATAAATAACTTATCTAGCCAAATAGCGTAACGGGTGCTTTAGTTGTGGTTTTATAAAATAGATTGATCATTTATATTAAAGTTTGATAAAAAATTGGTGATAAAGATGGTGTGGTTTGGAATTTCACCCCACCTTTTCTTTTTATCTTGTATAATGAAAAAAAGAATATTTAGATATTAATTAAATTAAGAAACGGACAGGGAGACATAAAATGAATATAGAACAAAAAATATATAAAGCGGCAATTGAATTAATCGAAAGAAGATATCCCAAAGGTTGGGGAGCAGCAGCAATGTATACAGAAAATGAAAATAATAGAGGGTCATGGTTGACTATTCGTCTTTCGAAATTATCGCTCTTTTTTATAAATGTTGATGATGCAGTATAATTTATCCCTCGTCTTTTGATCAATCTTTGTTCAAAAAGGTGAGGGATTTTTTTGTGGTAAAATAAATATTTTCAGCTACTCTTTAATCAAACATTGTTCTAAATCAACACAAGTCATTCGAACGTTGGGAAGAAGTATTTCATAATCCAGTATTAGCTGCTGTATTAACAGATTGGATGACAATCGTGCACATGTGATTAATATGATCTTTGGTACTTATAGAATGCTAGAAACAAAAGAATCGTTTGAGAGCAGTTAATACTAACCGGCTCTATTTTAATTAACAAATGACTCTATTTTAACTTGCGAAATACATCAATTAGTAGAAGGAGGAAATATACGTGAGTCAAAATGTTAGAATTGCCAACCTCCCAAGTTATAAGCAAACGAAAACTTTAAAAGAGTGCAACGAGCCCCTCAGTTCCATTTTAGAAATCAAACAAATATCTGCTTTTCAATGGTTATTTGAAAAAGGGAACTATTATATGGAGATTTATTTATCCTTTGTTGATGGAAATGGGGATAGCATCGATTCAGATTTATGTAACTGTATAGAAACATGTATACCTTGGAAATATTTGAACAACGACGAATCATTGTGGTTTTATACGCAGCTTCGTCTTGATATTGCAAGAGCTTTTAACTGGGATATGTTTGATATACAAAGCGATAACATTTATGCACCGATCCATACACATGATCTTAAACCACTATATAAATTATCGTCAGAAGAAAAGAAACAATCTGTACCTGTTTCTTTATTATCATATAAAATAGCTGAACCCACTGTATTATACCGGCAAAAAGGTATACTTTGTGCGAAAGATAATGCGAGAAAAAGATACTCCAATCTAGTTCACCTTTTCGAAGATAAATTTATACATACATACGATGGTGGAATGTATGTTTCGGATATACCCGGAATACAAATCCGCGAGGGAAGTTCTCTTCATTGTATTGATGAAATTACTGATATTGGACGTGAAATGATTAAAAGAGATGATGACTCCGTACTTTTAGCTGATGGACCTTTAGTAGAAGGATATCGGGCACATGTAGCTATTTGTAATCTATATCCATTAAATTTGATTGATATTCTTCCGCTATCTCCGCCATTTACATGGATATCGGAAAATGAAAATAAATTTATTGCGCTAGTTCCTCGGAAAGATTTACATGAGAAAACTCACTTTGATATCAAACCAGCAACTGTAAAAGGAACGAAATTAAGAATCTCAGAAGAAGCCGTACAATCACATCCGTGGTTAAATGATGCCCTGAATCCCGAAAAGTATCATCTCATAGAGGTTGATCTAGATTTACGTAAGTGGAAACCTGTATTAACCCAAAAGGACTTTTTAAAGAATATACACCTTTCCGAAAGTGGTTATATCGAATTTATGGTATATTCTCAACAGGAAAATTGCATTTACATTATGGGTGGGTCAAGAATTGGATGTATTGAATTAACTAACCAAAGCTTCCAATGGATTACAGAACTTGGTGGGGATTTAAAGGTTTATTGTTTAAGTGTAAGCCCTTGTGGTAACTATATTGCGATTGGCGGTATAGCTGATGATCGGTATTCTCCAAGTTCATTTTCTTTAATACATGCCCATACTGGAAAGTTCATTTTCAGACTCCCAGTTTTTAAAACATTTCATAGTGCGATTTATTCGATTACATGGCACCCAGACAGTCAATGGCTAGTATTAGGATTAGCAAACGGAACTCTTATAGAACTTAGCCTAGACGGCGAAGCACGATATTTCAAGGCGCTCAAAGGCAGCATAAGTCATATATGTTTCAATCAAAACATGATGTATGTAACAGGGAATGAAAAAGTGATTCGAGCCTGGAAAATCGAAGAATAAAATTCGCTTTTTGGTTCAAAAGATTTTGAAGTTAAAATAGACTCAATTAAGATAAAGTCCAGAGGAATTGGTTAAAAACCCAATTTTCAAAAAACGTTGGTTTCTTGAGCCATAAGATCAATGTTTTCAGCCACCTTTTAATCAAACTTTGTTACAAAGTAACATTAATTCAATAAGAATTAAACAACTTTATTATTAATTAAAAATCCATTTTCTATGACATTACTAGATTTTTAAACAACTTTAAAAGCCTTCTGTCATTCAAATAGACAGAAGGCTACTGTATTTTTTGAGATGAAATTAAATAACTTTATTATCCTTACACATTATGTACGATAGTTACGATTCAAAGTAAGGGGGATGAATATACGTACACGTAATGAAAGACGGAAAAGTGAAAACAGAGAGATAAGGTATTGGGTTTTCTTTTTAATTGCAATAAGCATCTTTGTTTCTTTTCTTATTTGTGCCATGTTGACAGGAGAAAAGTTTAAAGTACAACGGAAAGGTGAACCTGTAACAGTTGAGGTAATAGAGAAGAAAGAGCGTTTGTTCGTGGGTTTGTTTCATACGTCTTATGAATTAGACTACACTTATAAAGGCAAAACTTACTCAGACAAAGTAGATGTAAATATGAAAGTAGAAGGGTTGAAGTACAGACTGGATGTATTCATAAAAGACAACTATGAAACAAAATAAAGGGGTATGCGAAGTGAATCATAGACGTAAGAAAAAGAAAACTCCAACTTCATTAGAAAAAGCACCAAACAGGGTAGAACGTATAGTGGAAGAAGAGAAACCAAAAGAAAAGGAGACTAACAAGTTTGTTGTTATTCTCCTTGGTATTCTTCTCTCTCCACTTATACTGTGGGGCGTGTTAGAAGGCTCTAAGAATAAATTCAGTCTTAGGATACAGACAGTACTATTAATACTCTTTGTCTTGTTTCTTATAACAATAGGGGTAGGTATACTAGAAGACAGATAGGGGTAGCAGTATGGATGAAAAGAAATTTATAAACTATGAGAAAGACCCAGAGTATTTAAACGACTATGTAGCATTTACAAGTGAAAAGTTTGGAAAAAACTATTATTTGACTACAGACGTTAAGGGGTACACAGAGTATGAATTGGAAGCGTATATTGTAGAACTGGAAGCATATAAGAAAAAAAAGAAAGAAAAATTGGATATACTTTGGTTGTTTTGTATTGTTTTGTATAGTCTTGTCAGTAATAGAGGGGTATCAAAACGATGAACTAGTTGCGAAAGGTAAGCCAATAGAAGCACCTGTTCTTGGGAGGCATGTTGAGACCGAGTATCTTATCCTTGAACACCCTACTTTAGAATTGATTGTTGATGATAAAGTTAAAAAGTTATGGGTAAAGCAAGAGTTGTATGACAGTATAACTGTCATGGATAAGGTGAAGGTAATTGAATATAAAGGTGAGATTAAGTTAGACCCTAGATACAAAGGTGAAGACTTAATTATAAGGTTTATTAAAAAGGAAAAAGAAGTAGGAGAGTAAAATAAAAAAAGGTGTGGTATCAGTATGGAGATGAAAGATAAGGGGCAAGAAATTAAATCAAAAGAATCAAACGATAAGCCTTTAGCTTTTGGTTTTATTCTTTTCATTGTACTCGGGTGTTTTTGCCAAAATCCCCAAGATTGGGGAATTAGCTAAATTTATACATCATGTCAAAAGGTAGACCTTATGACATAGCTATAAATCTAGAATTTTTCATTTCAAAAATACAACTTATAATTATTTGAAATATTTCAATTGAAATGTATATGTTTTGACATAATCATTTTTAAAAGACGTTAAAATCCTTTGTTTATAAGGATTTTTTAATAATCCGCTTGCTATTCCCCCATTTCGAGGGGATGGGCAAAGAAACCCATATACTATTCATTTCTAATTTACATAACGCATCATTATCAGCAGTAACTAAATCCCAGAAAACCATTCATACCAAAAGTTTTCCAGCTTTCCGTTCCCTTCTCTATATGTAGTATTTCATACATTCCTGTCACAACAGCATTTGGCAGTTCAAATCGTCCTCGCAACCTGCATGAAATCCTGCATATCTTTAGCTTATAAAAAATTCAGTTTCCGCTTCCTAAAACTGTCTTAGCGTATATTTTCGTTAAAATGTTGGTGGTACGAATAATTCACCTTTCTTAACAACAATATAGTTAAATATGGTAAAATAGTAATTGGATTGAAATACACAATATACTTGGAGGTACAACCACATCACTATCAAGCTAAGACTGCATTAGGAAATTTTCAGGGGAGTTTTTTTGCTTTTTATAGGGGATCAGTGTAGATTATTTAAAAATTCGCATACGAAATAAACCCTAATTAAT
>NZ_CM000745.1:4981586-4982121 GCF_000161455.1 Bacillus pseudomycoides DSM 12442 | reverse complement strand
GGGGATGTAATACATTATCTATAATGAACCTTAACAGAAACTTTTTAATTGATTTTCAGTGATCCCTTTAATTAATCCCAGTTCACTAATCAAAAATTCATGTGCGTTATCCAACATTTTTTTTTCGCTTGTATTAAGTGCTTTTTCTTTCTTCATACGCATTAGATCACGTACAACTTCAGCACCTTCTTGTATTTCACCCGTTTTTATTTTGTCCGTGTTTACTTTATATCTTTGTTTCCACGGGAGTAATCTATCTGATTCTCCATGCTGAAAAATGTGTATGATGTGTTTTAATGCAAGTATATCAGTAACTGGACGTATACTCGAACTCAATATTTTACCCGTAGGAATCAAGACTTGCATATTACTGATTGACATTTTTATGACATAATACTGTTGTTTTTCCCCTGAGAATTCTTTTTCTTCTATGGCTTCAATTATACCTGCTCCGTGCATTGGATAAACAATGTTATCGCCAATTTGAAACATATAATCCACCTCCATATATGGTAACCTTCTTAAGCTTAACATA
>NZ_CM000745.1:4980297-4981486 GCF_000161455.1 Bacillus pseudomycoides DSM 12442 | reverse complement strand
TTAGGTTATATAACAATTTTGGTTTCTTTTTTCTGGTACTCTCTTTAAACTCCGTTACGGTTAAAGCTGTACCGACTAGTTTTGTCCCAAGCTTTTGTAAAGGAGCTGGATCTAATAACTGGTCTTCTGTTTTCATAACAGCTTCTAATCCATTCTCTGTGATGAGTTTTAGATTATAGTAGGTTTGTTCCTTATAATTTTCTATGGCTACCTCACATTGCCAAATCTCATGTAACAGGCACATTTGCACACGCCCCGTTGCCAATAAGAATTGATTTTTAGCAAGTTTCGTTGTACATCCTCTCGTCACATTAATTCCGAGAAGATAGTCTAGGTATTGCCTTGCTTTTGCGGAATTTGCAAGTCCGTCATAGTGTTCCCCTGGCTCTAATCGGTTCAGTCCTGCCTCTAATTCGGCTGGTTCATACGAAGCAAGCCAGAGGCGAGATTGTCGTTTATTTACACCCGCATATTCATACATTTCACGATAAATCAGCTCGCCCTCACGGTCTCCATCACAAGCGTTGACCACATGATCTACATCCTGACGTTGCAACAGATCTACTAGAATATTGATTTGTTCGATATAATCTTGCTTCACTTTGTATTCCGGCTCTAACAAAAGGGGCAAGTGTTCGAATTTAAATTCTTTGTATTTCTCATCTATTTCTTCTGGATGCTTCAGCTCTAATAAATGACCGGAACACCAACTAATAATGTACTGATGGTTCTCAAAGTATCCAAAATAAGGTTTACTCCCCATATGTTTCTCTGCATTTCGAAAACGTGGTGATTTCAATAATTCGTATGCAACTTTCGGCTTTTCCGCAATAAATAATGTTTTTCCCATTACGCATTCCTCCTCATGTATGTAACATCTTTAATTTTGACGCTTGATTCTCCGCATTTTGAAGCGTTTCATCACACATTGCCCCATCCATAAACAAATGTTCAATGCCACGACTACAAGCAACATACAGCCAGCAAATAGCCATGGATTCATGACATCTTTCTCCATTCCCAATCTTTCTGCAGAAAGACATACATTTGTTTTTTCTCTGACAGTATTTCACGTACAAATTTAATTTTTTCTTTTGGTAGTGCTATAAAAATTAATTCTTCTGCATTTCTTGTCTCTGCCCATACACCTGTGTAATCGATGTCTACAATTTCAACGATATTTACCATT
>NZ_CM000745.1:4977956-4978440 GCF_000161455.1 Bacillus pseudomycoides DSM 12442 | reverse complement strand
TGTGGCGCTCCCCCTTATAAATGTTACAAAAATCTTTCAAATAGCTCTAACTTGCACAATGCTTCCCGTTAATATAATACGCTGATTCTGTGAAAACCGTAAATACAACCTCTACTTCTGGAAGTCCAAAATCCATTACATATGTAGTAATGGCCTTGGCAAATCGATCACGAATTTCCTGTCCACGCTCGAACCATTTCACTTCAATAAGAGGAAACGCTTCTATTTCTTCTCCATTGAATACAAACGTAGAACTTGGTAGTTCCAACGTAAAATTATCCGTACCACACTCACAAATCTCTGCGAGCTCTTCTACTAATGGCTTGCTTATGCGTTTTAATTGTTCAGTAGTAATTCCACGAAACACAACATGCGGCATGTGAATCCCTCCGTTAGATAGCTTTATATTTGCTCACATCATAGCACAATTTATTTTGCTGCACTAGAATCTATTGGTACATTTCAATGACATTCTTAAGTTGAT
>NZ_CM000745.1:4977535-4977856 GCF_000161455.1 Bacillus pseudomycoides DSM 12442 | reverse complement strand
ACATGCCCATCAACTTAAAAATTTTATAATCCCCCAAAAACAAAAAAATTGTACATTTTCACATGAAGATGTCAATTTTCTCGTTTTGGGGGTATTTGTATTTCTTAGCTTGATAGCGATGGGGTACCGCCAGTATTTCGGAAAAAAACCACGCTAAGAGCATGTAAGATTTTATACAGTTTTTCGGCTAATCCAGTAACAAACGAGAACCCTAAAACCATGCCAGGATAGGAATGTATAAAAAAATGCATAGATCCATAGAACAAAAAAAGGAGGATCCTTTGTGAGAGTAGGGATCCTCCTTGTCCTTGCTATCGATAA
>NZ_CM000745.1:4976710-4977435 GCF_000161455.1 Bacillus pseudomycoides DSM 12442 | reverse complement strand
CGAAAATATCCTGAATTTTTCGGGAATATGATTATTATTAAAAATAAATCATTTCAAAGACATTCAACTTCTTCAACTCACTTTTAGAGTAGGAACCTCTTTTGTTATTACTTCAATCTAATCCATTTTTATTTTTACATTTCTTTTACGAACGTTCGAAGTATCATTAAATAACTCGATCAAATAGTCACTTGATTTTTGCAATCCTGATTCACACTGGCACGGACAAGGAGCCGTAAGGATGAAAGAGAGGTAGGGCTTTCATTGTTTTAGGTATATATATCTAAGTCATTATTTCTAAAAGAAAAAACAATCAATCTCATCTCTATCTTTAAGAATTTTTTACATTTACTGAGACAGTGAATAGTAATTGTTTATCTTCTTTTCATAAAAGAGATACGCGAGTTGGTAACATCTAAATATATGGTCAACGATAAAAAATGATGGAATTTCTAGAACTAGAAACCATTTTTATAATTCATTTAACATAATAAGATTAAATGAAACAATAAGAAGGAGTGAAGATATGAAACACATGCCAACGCAAGAATTAAGTAACGAGTTAAAGAAGCGGAAAGGGATTACTTCTATTAAGATTGAGTCTTATGAAAAAATTGAAGTTGGTGGAATTCTTGTAGATGGACCGGCTGTTATTTTAATTAATCAAGAATACCTAAAAATTGTTGAATGAACGAAGAAAAGGATGATCCTTTACGAAAAGGGAT
>NZ_CM000745.1:4976190-4976610 GCF_000161455.1 Bacillus pseudomycoides DSM 12442 | reverse complement strand
ACTAATTCACGGATGTCATCTTCTTTTACAAATTTTGTTTTACGATTACGATGCTCCTGTATAGTACAAGCTAACTCTCCCTCTTCTATCCATTTTTCGAGTTGATACATACTGATATGATACGCTTTGCTTGCTTGATATAAAGTAATTCCTTCTACCTCAAGTTCTCCTTTTAATTTCTCTACCTCTTCCCTGTTAAATAAAAAACTTCCATCTAAACGCCATGTATCCTTATTAATTGGATTTAGTTGTCCCTGTTTCATTAAATTATTAAATGTGAAGTGACTAATATCTAAGTACTTTTTTACCTCATTCGTGGTCATATTTATTTCATATGTACTAAGCATTTACGTTCCCCCTAAGATTCCATTTATATATATAAGAAATAATATTATTATGTAAATTATAATTTATAAAATA
>NZ_CM000745.1:4975861-4976090 GCF_000161455.1 Bacillus pseudomycoides DSM 12442 | reverse complement strand
GTTCCTCCAATTGAAACTTTCATTTCATTTGTTAATGGAACATTTTGTTCATTAATAATTGTTCTCCACCATTCCCATGCAAGACCTGTACATTCTCTTGCTACAACTTTTACATTTTTTGAATTCGGCGGAAGTGGTATACTGTATTGAAATGAGCAGTTCTGTCTCTGCCGTTTCCTTCCCAAGTTTTATGGGTTAGTACTTCTTTTCCATTTTGATCATATGAGAC
>NZ_CM000745.1:4963359-4975761 GCF_000161455.1 Bacillus pseudomycoides DSM 12442 | reverse complement strand
TCAATATCCAACCTCTGACACATTGCCAAGGCAAATCAAACAAAATGCTGATGCAAAGCTAGGTTTTCGATTACCAACAGTGGTTGCTTCACAAGTTGCTTTGGATGAACCAGGTCTTGAAGAGCTGCCTTCCCTTCCAGGAAGAGCATTATTTAAGACTGATCGCACAGAAGAAATTCAGGTACCTTATTTAAAGGATATGGACATGTGGGAATTACTGAAGCAATACAAGGTGGTGAAACAAAATGAGGCATCAAACACTCAAACAGAAAGCGAGACAAATCGAGATTTTATCCACTTTGAGTAAGTTAGATTTTGCAACCAGGAGACAATTGCAAGCCATCCACTGCCTAGGAAGTATTCGAAATGCAAATCGTGTACTAAAGGATCTGACTCCGTATTGTCATATTACTAAAATAGCTCGTGAGCATGTATATTATTTAAATAAAAAAGGACGTGATTTATTAGGAATTACAAGAGAAGTAAAGAAAAGTAGTCAATTACAGCACATATTAATGAGAAACGAAAGCTGGATGTGGCTTGGATTTCCAGAATGGAAAACAGAAAGATCTATAGAGCTTTCAATCAATGGTCAACGGTATCAGATTATTCCTGACGCAACGTATTTTGAAGATAATGTTCCCCATTTCGTTGAAATAGATCGTATGCAACATATGAAGGCAAACGAACATAAAATACAGTTATATGGCCATATAACAGATATTTACAAAAGACAGAATGCTATTGTTCCAGTAATTATCTTTTTCACATTATCAGACTATCGACAATCAAAGTTAGAGCAATATGCTGTAAAACAAAATGTGTTTATGAGAACTTTTGTGATGAATGATATTTTTTAACTAAAGCCAAAAATCATTGTAATCTACATTTTTATTTGTTAACTTTTTTAAAGTATCAATAATCTTGGAACCAGTTTTTAAAGACGGAAGAAATGCATTTCCTTTGCATAAACGACTAATCGTCCCTTGACTTACACCGCTCCTTTCTGCGACTTCCTGTTGAGTTAAATTATGCTTATCTATAAATTTACCAAATTTACTCCTAGGTTTCCCTACACCAAACCAACTCATATTCTCACCTCGGAAAATCATTATTTATAAATCTAGCTTGTCCAAATCTATAATTTTTAAAACCTTCAACAAATTGTAATTTTGGTGTAGTTTTTATCATAAAATAAATTAAGAAGTAAAAATGAAAAAACATGTAATAATTTTGTGGAATGTAGCATTCATAGTAATAGCTACAAGTTGCTGATACACTATCCTAATGGCAACTTGTTGCAAAGGTTATGACTAAAAAATAAAAAGTTGAAACCTCTTCTGCCCGAAGGGATTCAGCTTTTTTAGTTTCATTTGAATGGAGTCTGGAAAATTTGAAAGGTGAAAAAGAGAAGAATAGGAGTCGAAATATGAAATTTTTTATAGCAAGCAGTAGGCGTCTCAATTGGGAAGCCAAAGTAGTTAAGTAATATTGTAGAACGAGACCTTGTTTTATTAAGAAATTGGTGAAGTCTATTTGGATAGAAAAAAGAGGTGCGACCTGATTTTTTGCTAATTTGTTTTTGTCTCATTTGGATTTCAATCCACGCACCTATAAGAGGTGCGACATTTAGATCATGAGCTAAATCCGCTTGTCTTAATATTTCAATCCACGCACCTATAAGAGGTGCGACCGCACCTAGAGTGTTCTATGACGCTTCAATCAGAATTTCAATCCACGCACCTATAAGAGGTGCGACAGAGAATCTAAAGAACTACCAAACAACTATTTATATTTCAATCCACGCACCTATAAGAGGTGCGACACATATTCTGTAGTTCCGTCGCCCACATCTATATATTTCAATCCACGCACCTATAAGAGGTGCGACTAGAGATTTTTTATTTGATATTTAATGTATTTTATTTCAATCCACGCACCTATAAGAGGTGCGACCTTGCTTCGTAGAGAATACAGCGTCCACAACAGGATTTCAATCCACGCACCTATAAGAGGTGCGACACAAGTTTCTTGGAAAGGAAGCGATTTAAATGATGATTTCAATCCACGCACCTATAAGAGGTGCGACAAATTTTGATACTGATTTAGATGAATCGATATCAATTTCAATCCACGCACCTATAAGAGGTGCGACATAAAGGTCCAAAAGAGCAAATGAGCAAGAGAAATTTCAATCCACGCACCTATAAGAGGTGCGACTGTTTTTTAACGTTTCATGTTCGGATTTGTTTTTATTTCAATCCACGCACCTATAAGAGGTGCGACGAGGAGTATAAACAACAAGAGTAAGCCAGCTAGATTTCAATCCACGCACCTATAAGAGGTGCGACTTGCGGACTGGGCGAAAAAGTCACCGCTCTTTACTATTTCAATCCACGCACCTATAAGAGGTGCGACATCATTAGCTTTGTTGAAAAAAGGGATTAAAACAATTTCAATCCACGCACCTATAAGAGGTGCGACATTACTTCGTACAACACAACAATCCTAGCATGATTATTTCAATCCACGCACCTATAAGAGGTGCGACTAAAAAATATGAAGAGGTAATCAAGCTTAAAGGATTTCAATCCACGCACCTATAAGAGGTGCGACCCAAATTTATTATCAGGTTCGTTCGGTTAGAGATATTTCAATCCACGCACCTATAAGAGGTGCGACAGTAAAACTATAAAGGAGTGACAAAAATGGCTGAATTTCAATCCACGCACCTATAAGAGGTGCGACAAAATCAGTTAACAATTTCTCTTGTTTATACTCTAAATTTCAATCCACGCACCTATAAGAGGTGCGACTTTATTCGTATGATATAAAATCAGCCTTTCCCAATTTCAATCCACGCACCTATAAGAGGTGCGACTGCGATTTGTGTTCAAAATAATACACAAATACGTTAATTCTGTTCAAAAGTATGCAAGTTTTTTATTTGATAAAGAAATTTGTATAGAAAATCATAAATTTTAATCATAAATTATGAAAATTTAGGTGCGAATGTACTAGAGATTTTATGTATGCTATACGTTCGCACCTAAAAAATCAAAGGACTTTCTAAATCAATTGATTCTTTTACACCGATATGTTCGACCTTACTTTTATAGTTGTTACCTAACTGATAAAATCTGAGACTATCCTCACTTTCATCAATAATTTTAACTAGTTCCATCTTTAAAGTAGCAAATTGAGTTGCATCTACAACACATTCAAACACTGAATTTTGGACTCGTTGACCATAATTTTGACATACTTTTGAAACTTTTCGCAGTCTTTTTTGTCCTGCACCGCTAATAGTGCTTACATCATACGTAATTAATACTAGCAAATGTTACACCTACTTCCATAAAAATGGTGGATACTCATCTAAGTCATTACGTAAATAACGAGCCAATAACAAAGCTTGTGCATGTGGTACTAATCCCCAAGATATTTGTTCCCCAAGATATGGATGTGTCATCTTTTCTTTCTTTTTATTTTGCCAAGCTGCTAAAAATTTCTTTCTAGCTTCATCTGTCATGATAACAGATCCATTTTCTTTTTGTAGAAAATTCCCTTTATTTACGACTCTTTTATTAATTAATGATAAGACAAATTTATCTGCATATACCCCTCGTAGCTCTTCCATGGTATCTAAAGCTAAAGATACTCTTCCTGGTCGATCTCGATGTAAAAAGCCAACATATGCATCCAAGCCAACCCCCTCTAATGCAGATGTCATATCATTTGCTAATAATGTATAAGCAAATGATAGCATTGCATTCACATTATCTAATGGAGGTCTTCGAGAACGTTTATTGAAATAAAAATCTTCTTTTTGTTGTAGGATCATTTGATTAAATAATTTATTATAACTTGTAGCAGCCTGCCCTTCCAACCCTCTTAATCTTTCTAAATCCTCACACTCTCTTACTTCAAGAATGATAGATGATAAGTGTTGGGAGATTTCTTTGAATTGATCCACATCTATTCGTAATGGGTAATCTCGAGTCATTCTTTCAATTATCCATTTATTATTGTAAATCTTTCCAATAATAAAGTTGCGCGCAATTTTAGCCGACATGACTTCATCTTCTGATATACGATATTGTTTCTTTCTTAGAATGACATTTCCCTTACTTTTTCCGATAACTCTCGCAAGAAATTGTCCATACATTGTTAAAAATACTAATGAAATATTTTTTTCTGCACAATAACCCATAAGTGCAGGACTTGTACCAGTATAGCCAAAAGATACGATCGATTCTAAGTTATGGAGTGGCAACCTTCCTATCTTCTTTTGCTCCTTAAGAAGAACAATATTATCACCATCTAATGATAAATAAACGTCTGATTGAGTTATAAATAATGTATTAAGAAGTTTTTTCATTCATGAATCTTCCCTTCAATATAACTTTTTACAGATCTTTTATTCATTAATTTTGGTAAGCAAACATTTTGAAGGGAACAATTTTTGCAAAATAATCCAGTTTTTACTTTAGGTGTATGCTTGCGTTTATAATAATCATACATTTCTTTGACAATTGACCTAACTTTGTTTTTATCATCTGCTGTTAGCGGTACTTCGATTCTGTGTTTTATTTCATTATAGAATATATAACCTGTATTTATTTCACAAAGCAGCATTTCTTCTAGACATATAGCTTGTGCTGTTAATTGTAAAACATCCGAATCGTTCATTTTTGGTTTCCCGCGTTTATATTCGATAGGATGAGCAATATATTTTCCTTCAGCACCATTTATTTCAATACCACTATTATCTTTAATAAATTCAACCACATCACAAATACCTGTAATTTTAAGTTCATTTGACTTTATAGGCAGCGCACGAACAGTAAGTTTGTTTCCTCGTTTTTCTTTAATAAATGGTTGATCAGCTTTTTGATGAAGATACTTACCCTCAATCGTTCTAACGTTTTCTTCCCATTGCTGTTCAATATGGATGAGAGCCCATTGTCGTTTGCAAAATTGAAAATGTTGAATACCAGATAACATTAGATAACTATTTTCTTCATTACAGTCCATCAATAATCGCAACTTTTAAACCATCTAATTCATGTACCAAGATGGTATAGTCATCAATTGTTTTTGGTTCGTCAATATTCCGCTTAATATCCAGTAAACGGTGTACTTTTGCAGAAGAGTACTGACCAAGTTTTGAATTATGCTCCCACCAACAAACTTTATGTACTTCTATACTTCCTTCAGGACGTGCTGCTGACGCATCATTTTCAAACAATGTAACAAGTGCATTTTTAATCTTTAGCGCGTCCTCGTTAGTAAAACCTGTCTTTTCTGCTAATTGTGTATTAATACTTCCATAAAAAACATAAACTCCAAAATCGACACGATGCTTCATTCCCATCGTATCTGAACCTTTATCATTTCCAGGCTCAGAATTTACACTTTTCGTAATTTGCATACTAGTGATGTCAATCGGATCAACACTAGTTGCCGTATGAATAGAAACAGGTCCTCTTACTCCAACAGAGACACCTTTTCCGGATCCTCCTTTAAATGCAAAAACTTGTCCAAAGCTCCTTACATCAATCCACTCCTTACATGCGACTGAAGCAAATTGCTCATGAGGATTTTCTTTCGATTTTAATGCTTTTACCAAATCTACATTCGTCTCTGCTCTTTCCCTTAAGCTATTAAACTGATCTACCTTCCTGTCATTTGACTGAACAAAAATAGATTCCTCCATATCCTGAAGACGATTTCTAATCTTTCTTTTAATGGCTACATCAGAGATTTCACCATGGCCATCATAATTTTGCCTCGGACGATTTCCGTTCAAAGGATCTCCATTTGGATTAGCCTTGGTAACAGATAGAACAACTGCAAAATCGATTTTATGGTTTAAAGTTGTCATTTTTAATTCTCCCCTCTATTATTTACTGATTCATCTAGTGAAACATTATTTTCCTTTTTTTGATACAACTCATGTCGCTGACTATAAAAGCCTAACAAGTATCTGCCAGATAGCGGTTTATTATTGAAATCTCCGATTTTTATTTTTGAGCCAACCTCATCAATTAACTTGTTATAATACGAAACTTTCTCTCCTAAACGTGCTTGATATGGTTGTAAAGCCCCTTGAATCGTCCTCCATGTTCTTTCCGGATGTTGCGAAAAGGAATTCATATATCTTCTAGCATTTGTGGCACGTTGATCACTTGTATTTAAAGACTTTCTTTCCAAAACATCTGCAATTGCAAGAAGACGTCCGAATAGATAATCACGATCATTATTTTCCTTATCTAATACCATTTGATATCCCTCCATTGTATTAATTAATGCACATGTAATGCTTAGTGTTTTTTCCCATTCCCATCTTTCCATTGATACAGGGTTTGATGCACGCTGAATGGCACTTCTGACGATGTCGAATGGAATTTTTTTTTCGTCTATAATACAAGGTAGTATACGCTCCATTAATCCTTTGACTATTTTCTCATTTGCTTTTGGTCCATAAGCAGCAAACGCAATATCTTTCGTTGATGGTGCTCCATAAAATTTAACAAATTCATTATCTTTATTTTTACGATAACGATGTTCCCATACACAAGTGGAATGCCAGTTCTTTAACCTGTTTAAATATAGATTTTTATCCATATTACGGTAATAAAGAACAGCTAATCTACCTGTTGTCGCTGAATCAAGCAAGAGAATATTTACATTGGCACTGGACGATAAATTATTTTTATAGCCATCAATCGCCTTAGCAACTTCATCGGCAAATTGCTCGTGTGTATAAGACTTAATTTCTCGTTTTTTCGGTAGTCTTAAATCCATTGAATAAATGTTGTAGCTGTCTTCTACAAAATCTGGAATATCCTCCGAATCATTACCCCAGACAAGAAATACACGTTGATCAACAATTTTCCCTTGCTTGTTAATGAGCCATTTCAACGCATTATGTGCTTTTTGTGACACATCGTAACTGATATTAGCGACATCATTAGCCTTGTGAAATCTTCCTCTAAATGTAAAGCCGCTTGTATCATTTGCAGAAATCAATTTCGCTTTGTCCCCTGCATTTCTGATTTTATTGGCATGTTTGTCTGTACTTGGCATTATTTTTCCTGTTACATAGCAATAATCATCTTTACCCAAAAAGTTGCTATAAAACTTGATAAAAGAATCGTACATTTCAGGATCTTTCCAGACCTTTGTCAGCATCTTATTCGGAGAATACACATTAAACCTTACAAAAGCACTTTCTTGGTTACCTGTAACTACTGAAAAAATAGGTGGCTTTTCACCAAGGAATGCTTCAGCCTTTTTATCCCATGCTTCAATCAATTCTCCATTTGTATCAACATGCAAAATTCCTTTTTCAACTAAATCCTTTATTAGTCGCCTCTTGCTTAAATAAGTATAGATACTTTTTACCTTAGCTGTAGCATATGGAGATACTGTCCATCCCTCTAATTGATTTATGTAGTATGAGAAAGGCTCTTCTTTTTTGATTTTTCCGCCATATGTAACAAAATCACCTGCCACATAACTTAATTTATCATGTAATGGATAGGGAGCTATTTTGGATCCAGCCCTGTTTGCTGAATTCTCTGTACATGGAATCAATGTACTTGCATCGCTTTTATCAATGATTTCCGCCGTGTGAAATTCACCGTCTTCTGTGATTGAAACTTCAATATGGGCTGTTTGAGTGGTATGAGAGATAGGCAGCAATGTATATTCTTGGCCATTATATTTTTTTTCAATTTTACCGACTCGATCTAAATTTGATTGATACGTCTCGTACAAATTCAATAGCCAACTCATTTATTCACCTCCTTCTTCTAATTGTTTTATAAGCTCATCAACTGATTCAACGTTTGAACGGTCAAAAACCTTTGGCTCCATCTTCGCTATTTTACGGACTTTTGTACATTCTTCCGGTCGGATGAATTGAATGATTCCATCTCTCATTACTGGATTCCATAAACGAACTTCTAATTCGTTTCTACCTGTTTCATCTGGATAATTGAGCCCATGAACCATTGTGCCTAAATGAATATCTCCACCATAATTATCATAAAAGCCTTTGCCTTCACCAAAAACACAAGGTTCCACATATCCTTGGCACTCTCTCGTTCCTAAAAAAATGTCTCTACGTCCGCCAGCTTTAAGTGAACGTTTTAGGATGTTATGATGCTTAAATTCGTTGTGGTCAAAAGCTAAATCTGGTCGATGAGGATTAAAGATAAAATGAGCCTTGATCTGATATCGAACATCCTTTAAATATGTGTAATTTGCGAGTGTATTCCCGCCACCATATTCAATCGGACGAATACCTTTTGACTCCATTTTGATTGCATTCATAATTCTTATTTTATCGACCACCATAAGAAGAGTCGGCTTCCAGTATATTGATTCGACGATGCCCTTAATAGCTTGGTAAGTCGGTACTTGATAAGAGAATTTTTCTCCTCCCATTTTCATCAAGGGATCTGTAAATAGAGCGTAATCACCAAATAATTCAAACTCAATAGAATTTCTCAAAGATTCTCCCCACCCTTCTTGGATTTTTCTGATAATTTAATGATACCTTTCCTCTGTAATAACATCAATAAATGGTAATCATATATTGTGAGAAAGGTATGAATGTTTTTGGATAGGTTATAATAATTCGTCACTATTATTAGTGTGAATTGAAAGGTATTTTATATAATAAAAAACCTATCTCAAACAAAGATAGGTTTTTTAAAATATAGCTGTCTTAAAATCGCTCTCATTATGAATGTCTAAACCATATTCATCATTATAGGCACTTTCCTTCAAAGCTAAAATTTTCCCATCAAAATAGTATACAAGACCATCGTTTTTAATCAATTGTTCTTTTTCATAGCTGAATAAATTAACTGTATACTGTTGTGCCTTTCGTAATAATTGGCTTAGATTCTCAATGGAACTACTGCTATTTAATTCTGCGATGATATCTTTACCATCTTCATATGGGACAATAACTGAAGTTGTTAGATCATCAATGACGCGGAAATGTTCGGCTGCTGTCCGGTAGCTATTTACAATAAATAATGGAACGTCCTTTTTGTCGTGTTTATGAATATATGCTCGACGATAACTATTTTCTATTCTCGGTGCAGATAATAGCTCTGTCATGTTCTTTTTAAGTTTTGGAATAAAGTAATTTAAACCAGATTCAAATTCTGTATAATATTCTTTAAAATATCTTTTCATTGCTTCCCTTGATAAAATATGCCCTCCGTGACTTTTGTTGTTACGCTTCAAATCCACAAGAATTTTTTTCGTAATTTTCTTTCCGATTTTAATCTCCTGTAAACGACTTAGGTTTTCCTCTTCATAATCAATCACATAAACATTCTGTATGCCCTTTTCCCCATGACGATTACACCTTCCTGCCGCTTGTGCTATAGAGTCTAACCCAGATAAGGATCGAATAACACACTCAAAACTCACATCTACACCAGCTTCGATTAACTGTGTGCTGATGCAAATGATTTTTTTTCCATCCCTGAGGCACTTCCTAATCTCTTCTAAAATTTTGTGTCGATGGGCTGCACACATTGTTGTGCTTAAGTGGTAAATAGGAATATTTAATTCTTGACTCTGTAATCGTGTATATAAATCTCTCACAACTGATTTTGTATTTAAAATAATTAGGATATTTTGTACTTCCCCAATTTTTGTATGTATAAATGTTGTGAGTTTGTCATTATTAAACGTTTCATTAGTTGCTTTATCAATGATTTCTACTCTTTTAAATGATTCAATTACATAATCGAGATTAGTAATCATTTCAGCATCTGCATTTATATCTAATTTCTGTTCTACAAAGTCCAAAGCGGGTTGAGTGGCAGTACAGAGAACTAGGCTGGAACGACTATATATTTTTAAAAAATTCAATGCTTGATTAAATAATGAAACGCATGAAATAGGAACTTTTTGTACTTCATCAAAAATAATAATTGACTCACTTAAATTATGGAGTCTTCTAGTATTTCTACTTCCTTTTGCGTAAAACACATTTAGAAACTGAACCATGGTTGTAAAAATAACGGGCGAATCCCAATTATCTCTAGCTAGCTTTAATTTTTGTTTTACGTTAATAATACCGTCTTCACTTTCATCATTATCATTCACTTCTTCAACTATATTTGAATGATGTTCTAAAATATTTGCTTCATCTTTTAAGATTTTTCGAACTTCTTCCGCATTTTGCTCAATAATTGTTGTGTAAGGTACAACATAAATAATTCGTTTTTTATTATGGATCTTGGCGTGTTTTAGTGCATATCTTAAGCTTGCTAATGTTTTACCACCACCAGTTGGAATAGATAACGTATATATTCCTGATGGCCTCTCAGCAAATTGATCACACTGATCTGACATCTCGGCTCTTAAAATGTTAATGGGGGTAATTGCATTCTGTTGTTTTTTAAATGAATTGATTTTTATCATGAGCTTTTCGTAATATATATCAAATAACTCGTCAGAATTTATTACGGATTCTACACTTTTTTCTTCTTCAAATAATCGGGTGTTTGTTCTATCGGCATCAATTAATGTACTAAAGATAAATTTAGTTAAAAACATTAATTGTTTTTCAGTATTTTCCGGGGATTCTTTAAGTAAAAAACTTTCTAGTTCTACAGTGGCTTTGTCAACATACTCATGAAAATCTGTCTCGCTCATAACATATTTAAAAAAGAATTGCTTTGTCATATCAAATTCACTCAATTCTTTATCTCGCACTCTATTTAAATATGGTGATTCTAAATTAGGATTGAAAAAATCTTGAAGGTATCCATGGTGAGAAATAATAGCATTTCCTACTATTTCAGATATTATCCCTTTATAAGGAATAACATTTTCTGTATGGAAGAATTGATATAAAAATTTTCCGCCTGCAGTTGAATGATCAACACTTCCTCTTTTAGGTGGAGAATTAGGGTTATTTACTGCTTCCAATATGTACTCTCTAAACTCATTGGAATATTTACCTAGATCATGGAGCATGCCTGCTAAACCGGCTAAATGTTTTATCCCAATTTTTTCTCCGTAGGTTTCAGATAGTTCTTTTACCCCTAATAAATGCTCTCCGACAGTTTGTACCTGCTTGTCACTTTCGCGGATGTGAGCAATATAGTTCATTCTATCTCCCTCCAATATATAGTTTTAAAAAGTCGCCCCTCTTACCATTTTAACATGTAAAGAGATAGACAGGACTTAAGGGTTCGACCTCCCTCTTCGTTCTTAATTCCGGTCGTTATAATTTCACGTACTAAATTTTTAGTTAAAAAATGATTGTATAATCCAAAATAATAGGTTTATAATAGGAACAAACGTTCTGTTTTGAAGGGTGAAATGATGTTTGATTACTCAAAGTGCATGAATCGAATGATTTTCTGCATAGATTTATGTTCATTTTTCGCCAGTTGTGCATGTGTTATGAGAGGTTTAGATCCATTGAAAGTGAAATTAGCGGTCGTCGGGGACGTGAATAGAAAGGGATCAATTGTGCTTGCTTGCACTCCCGAACTGAAAAAACTGGGCATTTCGACAGCAACGAGATTATACGAAATTCCAAAAGATCCAAACATCATTATTGTAAATGCAACTATGGGAAGGTTTGTTGAAATTTCTAATCAAATTACTGAAATATATACAAAGTATGTAGCATTAGAAGATCTACACGTTTTTTCGATAGATGAGTGCTTCCTTGATATGGAACAAACAGCGCATCTATTTGGTCGTGATCCTATTGTAATTGCTGAAAGAATTCAAAAAGAGATATACGATACAACGGGTATAACCGCATCCATCGGAATTGGGCCGAATTTATTTCTTTCAAAGGTTGCTCTAGATGTGGAAAGTAAACATTCCAGGTCTAGGATTGTATTATGGACATACGAAGATGTTCCAAAGAAACTCTGGAATATCAAGCCACTCAAAGATGTATGTGGAATCGGATCAGCTACCCAGGATGCATTACATGGCATGGGACTGTTTTCCTTACAGGATGTTGCAAATACACCCAAAGAGCGTTTAATAAAGCGATTTGGAAAGGTGAAAGGTGAAGAGTTACATCGTTTTTCATTTGGTATAGATGAAAGCCGTATTGCTAATAAATACATACCTAAAAGTACGTCCATAACAAAAGGACAAATCTTATTAGAGGATTGTTATAGTCTCAATAAGTTGAAGTTACTTATTTTAGAACAGATTGAGGAAACGTGTTTTCGTCTTCGATCTATGGATAAATGCTGTAGGACGGTTGAACTTGCTATAGGTTACAGCAAGTACATTGGTGGAGGGTTTAAGCGAGCAATTACATTAGATCAGCCGACATGTTTAACAGAAGATGTCTATGAGGCATCTTTACAATTATTAAGAAGATTC
>NZ_CM000745.1:4959296-4963259 GCF_000161455.1 Bacillus pseudomycoides DSM 12442 | reverse complement strand
TAATAAACTTACATGAATGCTTTTAGAAGTGTTGCTACTAATGGGATTACTCCACCTAAGAATGATAAAACTGCCATTGCGATTGTCATATTATTTCCTCCTCTTGAAATTTCTGAATATTACGAATTCTATAAATTCATTATATTACAGATTTAAGAATATAACAATATCTTTTTTTATTCTCTCTAAGATTTCGAAATATGCCCATAACAACATTTCTCACGCCACATTTATTCATGATAATTGAGTTCACTTTTTTCGTTTTGGGGTGGACTTGTTTTCTTAAGTTGATGGGCATGTATAGTGACCCCATGTAGGTTCTATATCTCTATCAAATGGTTTTTGCACCAGAACCCTTCAAAGTCTTAGCTTGATAGGCATGAAATTCATACCAAAGTCCTACTGTTTATTAATTTATACGTCTTTCATCTTAGATAGCTCTCCCCTGAATGATGGATTTTAATCCAGATATCTCTAATATATAATAGCTATTGTAAGGCTTTTAAAATTTAAAAGGAGGGAATTGCATGAAGAATTGGGTTCAGTTTAGATTTGCAAGACCAACAGATAAATTTGAAGAAGTTATAGGTTTTTATGAAACAGGATTGGGTTTAAACCGTATAGGGGAGTTTCAAAATCATGAAGGATACGACGGGGTTATGTTTGGATTACCTGATGAAGAGTATCATTTAGAGTTCACAAGGCACGTTAATGGAAGTCCATGTCCTGCGCCGACAAAAGATAATTTACTAGTTTTTTATATGCCTAATAAAGATGAAATTGAAAAAATAACGAATCGATTAAATAAAATGGGCTATCATGAAGTTGAACCGGAAAATCCGTATTGGATAGAGAAGGGAACGACGATAGAAGATCCGGATGGTTGGAGAATTGTACTCATGAATGCAGTTGGATAAAACAAGCTTTTTTAAATATTTAATAGTAAGTATTTTTATTCCTAAGTTCCATGCAATCTAAAAAAATGCAAGAGAAATCTTTGTAAGGAAAAACGAAAAACATACAGTATTAAACCTACCAAGAAACTTTGTTTACATAAAGTTTCTTGGTTTTTTATTAGATGTACTAACGCTTTTTAGGATGTATCACTAATAATCTAGAAAAAATCCCCTGGTATTTAATTGTAATTCAGAATATTTAGATGTATAATGAGTATAGTATAAATCAATCTTTTATCCCCACTAATCAAAAAAGGGTTGTAAAGCAGAAAGCAGGAATCCATAACGGGTTCCTGTTTTCTATTTATAAAATAGTACAGCTCTGGATTCGATAACAAAAGTATCATTATTTCATTGGATTTTCTGAAATTTTAAGTGTTGAGATCCAATTTATTTTATAATGAGGATTAAATGTAAATAAGAAATGAGCTTTACAAAAGATATAAAATGTTAAACTCATAAAATCCAGTGATATCAGTACGTGTGCATGATATCACTGGGTTTTTATTTGGATATTTAACGGTGGATTTTACAAATTATAAAAAGATGTAAGCTTAGTTTTACTTTTTAAATATGAACCGTCCTAAAAAGTGAACAGCGTTTAAAAAGGTATATTCATTTTGAACACTGTCATAGTAAGGATTTTCAGTCCTTAGCATACAATTTTATTTTTCGATATGGTGAGGCTCCTACTGTGTACATATACACACACGTATTATTCTATATGAGCAAATTTAACTTTATTTGGATCTACCTTTGCGTTTATCACTTTGACCTTTATAGAATAGGTAGCTTCTTCTAGAGAATTTATAGGGGCTGAAAATGGTTGGAAAGATGAATGCTTATGATTAGGGATAGTTGCACTTGTTACATATGATAAATCACCTATTAAATTATAAAACTCAAATACTACTCGGCTTGGTTCTTGTTCATTAGCTGAACTTACATCAGCAATCCCAATAAAAGTATTAAAATAAGGGTAGTATCTTATGGCATCCCCATCATAAAGCCAAAATTCACTTTCATTTACGGATGATTTTTCATTGTTAATTTGAGCGGAAACTGTATTCTGAGCAGGACTATAAAATGTACCAAAGACTAGAAAACCTATACTCATTACCGGAATAAGAATTCTTTTCTTCAATTTAACGACTCCTTTAATTACAGTTTTTAACAATTTAATAATACTATTTTCCCTTTAAAGTGTAAATATGGAAAAATTTTTTATCAAAGAAGCAAAATGATATGTCAAAAAACAAGAAGCACCGAAAAATACGATTGATACAAAAATAACCTACCTAATTGGGTTTACCACACCATTTTGGTGAGATTACGCCCGCTCCCCCTTTTGTGTAAAGTCATAAAGAAAAGACACCCTAAGGTGCCTTCCTCTGACTTGAACCATTTTCATTTAATACGAATCTATCCGTATTATCCCTTTGTTATAGATGTAAACACAGCCTATAAAACAGAGTCGTCTATATACACCAGATTGTTAGTTCACAAAATACAAGAGATTTGAGATCAGTATCGGAGTAACGCCACATCCCCTATAATGATTGATATGTTACGCCTTTCAAAAGAATCTGATTTATAGAACGTGTCAAAATTTATATTTTACTATATTTAATATTCATTTAGTGTATTTTTCGTTAATATGTATAATTACATAAAGGGATATCGTCAGCATTTCGGAAAAAACGACGCTAAGAGCATGCAAGGTTTTATACAGTTTTTCGGCTAATCCAGTAACAAACGAGAATCCTAAAACCACGCGAGGATAGGAATGTATAAAAAAATGCATAGATCCATAGAACAAAAAAAGGAGGATCCCTTGTGAGAGTAGGGATCCTCTTTGTCCTCGCTACTGATAATGAGACGTTATGTTAACCTTTCATGTATAAGGTATACAAATAAACTTTTTAATTATCCTTCATATAAAAATGGATTCTCTTATAGCATATCTATATGTATTATTTACAAAAAAGTTTAATTAAATCTCATAACAACAGCATATAAAAGCGTTATCTATGTCTTATTTTATATTTGCTTCATAATGCTCTTCATTAAGTCTCACTACTTCAAGTTCTTTTTTATTCTCATTCAATTTCAATGCTAAACTTTGAATTCCAAAGAATTCTGTGAAAGTATGACTCCCAATGATAAGATTTATCCCTTTAAACTGAGCATATTGAATCGTATACAAATTACATTCACCTGTAATGTATACGTCACACTTATTTTCAACTGCTTCCTTAAGGCAAGTTGTTGACCCTCCATTACCACAGACTAAGCCCACTCGCTTCACCTTTTTGTCATTAAACCGCCAAAATTTAACTGGTTCTTCAAGTATATTTTCGATATTTTCCACCAATTCATTAAATTCAATTTCTTTATCATATTCTGCGATTCTACCAAAATATAACCCTTCCCATTCGTGGGTTCTTTTAACATTTTCTAAATTCAATTTTTTTAATAAACTATCATTTGTTCCAAAGTTACAGTCATCAAGTGGCAAGTGATTATAGTAGTGACTTATACCATACTCTGCTAGTTTTTCTATGCATGCCTCTTTTAATCCATATATTTCATCCCATGCATCGTGGTGTGTCACCATCATATCAACTCCATGAATTCTTGCTTCCTCAATAGTTTCAAGCGTTAGGTTAACACAGTATCCTAATTTTTTAACTTTTTTATCTGCATGGTATGTAATCCCAGATTCACTAGAATAGATTTTCTTATTTGTTACATTAAAAAGTTCATTAATTCTTTCAACAATATGTAAAACATCCATATACTTACCTCCTCAATTTCATCCTATATTTCTTTATTATATTATAAAACATGTTCATTTTTTCTAAAAGAGTTTAAAATTAACAAAGAACTTCGTCAATTAGTTAGAGATGGAGAAAAGATTGAAGCTATTAAAAAAGCCCGATAGGTTTTGGGATTATCATTATTTGAAGCTAAAAATTATGTTGATTCTTTATAGATAACTTCCGAG
>NZ_CM000745.1:4957550-4959196 GCF_000161455.1 Bacillus pseudomycoides DSM 12442 | reverse complement strand
GGTATACTTCAGGATATGAATGTGTCTTCTCAAACTCTTTCATTTCTTTGACACGCTCTTCCCGACTTTTCGTATACGTTTCTTCTTGTTGCCCTGGACTATTATCCTGTTTTTCTTTTGATGAGGTTTGTTTATTTGGATCTGATTCCTTTTCATTATCAACTCCTAATAACATAAGCAATTCTGCCTGGTATTGTTCCTTGTAACGTATCTCATCCTGAGAAGGGGCAATCTCTTCTAAAATTTGTTCCTTATATGACTCTTTATATGCCTCTTTTGGCATTGCTTTAGGCATCACCACATGATTTTTTTCATCTAATGGCTCTAGAGGTGAGAAAGACTGTTCTACTTGATTTCCCCTCTTTTGATTGGCTGTTTCATCCATTCTTTGCCGCTCAATCGCTCTTTGTTTTATCAAATTTTTCACCACATCAGACAATTGCTTCTCTCCTGTAAGTCGAAGAGAAGATTTCGACCAATTCTCACCATCTATTTCTTGTTCATATACTTTTACTTTCCCTGTATCATGATGAATATCAATTGTGATATCTCCTTGCCCCCAGTCCATTGCACTTGTCACAGATGGAATCGCAAAACGAGTAACACCTGCTTCCACTCCTCGTTGTTTTTCATGCATATTTCCTTCAGGAAACTTTTCTTTTTGTTTTCCAGTCATCTGAAGTGCTTGTTTATACAAAGCTTCTCTGATTTCTTCTTGCTTCAGTTGTTCTTGTATATTCATTTTTCACTTCCTCCTTTATAATAAAAAATCACTTCTCGTTCTCAACGATAAGTGATGACATTGATTCTTTATTAAATTGTGTAAACGAACCATTTATCGTCCTAATTCCACCTCTTGTTTCTTTTTCTTTGCAACATTTTGGAATTGCGTAAAGTTCGAGAATGGTTCATATTGTTTTTCCCGATCAACCAATTTCGATGCGGTCTGCTTAGTAGTCGTAATTCCCTCTTTATTCAACTTTTCTTGTACTTTACTTTCTAATTGATTGACAGATTCTTGGGTAATGAGTTCATTATCAATTGCTACATTTTTGGTTGCAAAATAACGCTCTTCCACTTGTACACGATGAATAATACTATCAATATCGTTTACTGTTTCATGAGATTGTGCTCGCTTAAAAGCCTCATATTTTCCACTTAATTCTTTCTCCATCGAAGCTGTAACATGTTTAGCTGTATGAGGAAGTGGTTGTAATTTTTGTTCTAATGACTCAATTGGTGCATAACCTTCCTGTTTCATTTCTTTATATAACTCTACTTCTTTTTCACTAAACCTTAACTCTTTTTGATCCTCAGCTTTATCTACAAAATCCACTTCTCTTTGTGCCCATTTATCATATATGGCTATTTTGACTAGATCATTTAAATCAATCTGTGCATCCTTTTGATGTACAACAAACGAACTTTCTTTCCCCTCAAAAACAGAATTATGGACTGTCTCATATAAATCTGGTTGCAAAATTTTATTTAAGCGAACATCTTTTACACTACCGTTTTTTTCCGTTAAAGATACAGATAAACCTTCTTGATTTGGTTCTTCTTCCTTCCGTATTGGTATGTCAGTAATCTCTTTAGTAAAAGCATCCATCATGTGTATTTTTCCACCATACATATCTTGCACATCT
>NZ_CM000745.1:4952816-4957450 GCF_000161455.1 Bacillus pseudomycoides DSM 12442 | reverse complement strand
GGTAATTTTAATTTATTATAACATAAATAAAAAGTAAACTATTTAAATTGATATCTAATAACGAGATATAATTTATAATTAAATTCATTTTTACTATAGTTAAAAACGAATAAACAAGAATGAATAAAAGTAAACAAATAATTAAAGTTTAATTTCTTTATACAACTAGTTTTACATGTATATAGGTTATAATAATGATAGAGTGTAATTCCTTTAGGAGTTGATATATGATGAAATTTGAAATGAAGACACTAAATAAGGATAGTTCTTTAGAAATTATTGGAAAACAAAAATATGAATTCGCAAATATAATTGCAATTTGGAATGAAGATATTCTAAAACAAGCGGAGCAAAGAAAAGAAAACAATGAACGAGAAGATAAACAAACGTATGATGGTTTTTCTGATGAGGAGATACTGTACTACTATTTAAACCGACAAACTCATTTTGATAAGGAAAAACGGATAAAGGATAATTCACGTGTTTTATATGCACGTGATCTAAGTCAATTCTATTTTTTTATTAAACAAAGCACAGAGTATCTGCAGCAAGATGTAAAAGATTATGAAGATGGTCGTGTATGGAGGAATCTACGAAAACGTCATATCCGTAACTATCAAAGGTGGTTGTCAGAAGAGGCAGTTTCCTATCAATCCAGGGAGAAATACAAACCATCCACAATAAGTAGAAAGCTAGGTGTAATTCGATCCTATTTAAAATGGCTATATGAAATCGGATATATTCAGGAGCCACTTCATGTAGAAGTATTGAGTACCACAGTAGGCAAGCATCATAAACCAAAGAGGGATTTATCCTATGAAGAAGTAAAGCAGTTACTTCGTTATTATCAGGATAACGAGATTAATTATGCTTTATTATCTATTCTTGCGACAACGGGGCTACGTGTCGCGGAAGTTGCTCATGCGAAGTGGGAAAACCTTGAATTTGATTCAATACGTGATCGGTATTACTTGACTGTAGATACAAAGGGTAATGGTGAAAGAATTGTTTCTATTAATAAAGAGATTTTTCATCGTATTGTTGCCTTTCGTATACGCCGACGACTTCCTATTAATATAGGTAATAAAAATGGTGGTACCATCTTTCAAACTAAAAATCATACAGCATATCGAGAAAATTATTTATCTCAGTACATTACAAAGATTATTAAGGATACGGAGCTACCGTTTACGAAAGATATTAGAATAACGCCTCACTTCTTTAGACACTTTTATGTACAGTACTTGTACGATTACAAAGAGTTACCACCACATCTTATCGCAGCCGCAGTAGGTCATAAAGATGATAGAACGACAAAAGAAAATTATTTAAAGCAACGTTTAATCAAGGATAAGGATGCGGGGAATTTAATTGGTGAAGATGAATTTTAATATGTAATTAATACATAATAAATTCAAAAAAGGAAAGGTGAAACCAATATTGGTTTCACCTTTCCTTTTGAATTGTTTTAAATATTTATACTGCATAGACTTCAATTTTTGTAGGATTAGAAAAGCGACGTTCTAATTCTTTTTTAATTTTTTCAATAGCAAAGAACGCAGAAGATGCATATACAGTGATTACTTTTTTTATTAAAGTATTACCCGTTATTAAAATGTATCTTATTGAATATGATGAAATCATACTCTCACCCTTTCACATATCTATTGTATTTAATATATATGCTGACAGATGTAGATATATTCTCAAAAGATATAAGGGAAGTAGACAAGTGGTATGAAAGGATTTTTTTGCACCAGAACCATCCTTTCTGTATATTTCTACAAAAAGAATAACGCTTATGGGTATAAATTCATCTTAGGTTGATAGTAATGTGGCGATACCCCAATTTTGAGTTATAACAAATTATTACAGAGTGGAGTGTTTATTTTTATTTTTATTTTTTACCATATCTAATATATCCCTTATTACACCAACAACAACTTGAGGTTGATCAATATGTATTGCGTGTCCAGCATCTTCAACAACAATATGTTTTTTATTAGTCGACAAGTTAGCAAGCTCTCCCTGGAATTTCATCCAAGTAGCCATAGACTCCACTGTATGAAAAGGCTGCAGCCCCCCTGTTACAACAATGAGTGGAATGTTTCCAAGTGATTTAGAAGTACGAATTTGTTCTAAGCTTTCTTCCACTTCATTAAGAGAACCTTCCAAAGTAAATTGATTATAATAAGCCGCCTGAACTTCTTTTGTAAATAAAGAGGGCAATATTCTGTTTTGATCCTCGTGAGTTGAGTCTAAGAGAACGACTCCTACTACTTCCTCTGGATATGTGCTTGCAAATAATCTTGTATTTAACCCTCCAAATGAGTGTCCGACTAATACATATGGAGGTTTTATACCTGCTTTATTAAGTAATATACGTAGATTTTCGACACTTTGCTGACTATGGCGAGGTCTTTCATTCATTTCACTTTTTCCAATACCAGCTCTATCATAAATAAACATTTTTGAGAACTTTGAAATGTCATCTTTAATAGGATTCCAGCTTTCTAAAGTGGCTCCATATCCAGCATCAAAAACTAGGGTTGGACCTTCATTATTTCCCCCTAACAATTCATAGTATAATTCAATACCACCTATATCTAATTTTTGTCCTGTTTCATTCGCAATAAATTCACTCATATCCAATTCTCCCTTTTTCTTTTTATCCATTGAAAATTCCAATTAAACAAGTTCAATTTAATTGAACTTATCGTAACATGGACTGATTTTCTTTTCAATCTAAAGTTTAATATAATTGAACTAGTAGACTGAATTACAAAGGATGTTGAAAATGAATGAGCTAGGAAAACGAATAAATAAATTAAGAGTAGAAAAAGGTATGACACTTGTAGAGTTAGCTGGTAATAAAATGTCAAAAGGGATGTTGAGCATGATTGAAAATGGGCATTCGAACCCTTCGATGGATAGTTTGAAATTTATCGCGCACCAGTTGGGCTGCGATCCTCAATATTTATTAGGGAGCTCTACATCCGATGAGCTAAAGCACTTATTTAATAAAGTAGAGGAAGCGTTTGAAAAAAATAATGATGAACAGATAATTAATTTGACACAAGACATGTTGGACCAACAGTTTCCCATTTCATTTGAATCTGCTAGGATATTAGAGATTTCTGGAAGGGTAGTTATGAAGTCCGAGCAAAAACGTGGAGAGATATTGATAGAACGAGCAGTAGCAATCTATGAGCGGTTATCCCTTTATAGCCACTGCGTGGCTGCTAAAGTATATATGGTAGAATACCGTGCAAAAGAGGGTAATTACCATGATGCACTGATAATGTTACGAAATATAAGAAAAGAGTATCATGAAAAAGCAACAGTGATTGATATGGTCGTTGAAATAGAAGCGAATTACATTGAAATGGTCTTACACTTCGGGATAGGTGACTATAAATCAGGAAAGAGTAAGCTTAATCAATTAATTGAACTATCTAAGAGGAAAATGGTCTTTTATAAGATGGATAATATCTTCCGAATTGCAGCGTTTCAAGCCCTTCTTCATAACAATGAAAATGATTATGCTTATTTTATCGAGAAGTCAGAACAGTTTGCTGTTTTTAGTGAAAATGATGAATCTCTAGCTTTTACACTGTTACTTCAAGCACATTATCATAATCAAACATCAGAGGATTATGAACAGGCCCTTTATTACTTAGATAGGTTTGCTACCCTAGTAAAGGGGAACCTCGGAAGTGACTATTATTATCTTGAAAAAGGTAAAGTATTATTAGGAAAAGGACATGTAAAAGAAGCACTTGAAACATTTGAGCAATTTAAGATGCCAAATACGACTATTTACCCACTTGAATTATGTATTCTCTACACTGCAGATGCATATAGAGCAAATTGTCTTTTACAACTAGGAAGAATAGAGGAAGCACTTATCTATGCGCAGAGAGCAGCTAGTAAAATAGATTCGCTACCTCAAACGCCTTATCAAGGTTTTATAAGAAACACCTTAGAGTTAGTGAATAAAACCTATAATAAAAATGAATAGTTTATAGAGAATAAAGAAAAGAATGTCAATTTAAGAAAAGCAACTAGCCCAAAACAATAAAATTAACATTTCTATATCGAGAATGAACAAGTTTTTTGTTTTGGGGGTTATCTATTTTCTTAAGTTGACGAGCATGGGGATGATTCATACATACAAGGTTAAAAAGTACGCGTATCAAATAAACCCTGACTTCATAAACGGGCGCAATTGTATAGAAACACGGGCAGAAAATGATCAAACTTTTTTATAAAAACTGTACACACAATTCAAAAGAAAGAGGGTTCTGGTGCAAATACTTAGGAAAGATATAAAGAGGCGAAAAGTTTCCTAGTGGGATCTAGTCTTAAGCAGCAATTCCAAATAGTTGATGGATGAACTTCACTTGATTTTGGACAGACTCGTCCAGTAAAACAAGTTGCCTTTTTTTTTACCATATGCATAGCTTCTATTCCAGAAATAATGGATGTAGCTGTGCGAAAGGTTTTCAATCCTAACATCGAACGAACTTGCTTTTTAATAAACCGATGATCTTGTTCCACTATGTTATTGAGATATTTCACTTGCCTTAGTTGGATGCCTAATGGCATCTTTTTTTCTTTTCTTTTCTTTTCTT
>NZ_CM000745.1:4943849-4952716 GCF_000161455.1 Bacillus pseudomycoides DSM 12442 | reverse complement strand
TATGTTATTTTTTATCAAATATTTAATAATATCATAAATTTATTTTTAGTGTCAATAACTTTTTCTTTAAAAATTAAATTAAGTAAAACGGCCACAAAATAATAGGGAGCGTGCCAGATTTCCAATAAAGAGAAGGGGAATTTCCCCGCGTATATTCTGAAACCTCTACTAATTAACGTAGATCAGTTTTCCCTTGAAAACGACCAAATCGATCCCGTATTTTTTTCAATCTTGTGTGGTACTCCAAAATCTCAATTCTTGCTTTTTCAGCTAGAGGTGCAATTGGTCGTAAGTCTTTTAACCCCCAATAATCCACTACTACATCAAGTACTTGATCAAAATATTGCAGCGGCCCATAGTTAGCTTCTTTTGCAATCACAGCCATTCTATTTTCAAAATCAGGCATGACAGCACCTGGCATTTTAAAATTCATAATCACATTGGCAATATGATAGCAATAATTAGGTTCCAATTCCAAATGTGTTCGAATGACGTCTCGATAAAATGCATAATGAAGAGTTTCATCTTTTGCAAGACGGCGTAATAATGTAGCAAGATCTGGATCATGCTTACTTGCAACCTTAGCTACATTATTGTAAAACACCATCGTTGCAAGTTCTTGTAGCGTCGTATACGTCATCGCTTCGATTCGTGTATGAAAATCAGGTTCAAATCCACCCTCAACGACTGACTTTCTTAATTCATGTAATCTTTTAGGGTTCACACTTCGAGTGTACTGACCCCTGTCAAGTAGACAGTAATTAAAACGCATAGTTAAGAAGCCTGAGTTCGATATTCGTATGGACTCAGGTTTTTTAATTTCTTTTGAAAACGATGATAGTTATAAAAATGAATATATTTATGTACGGCAAGTTTAACTTCTTCTACTGAACGAAATGAACTCAGATTAAAACATTCCGCTTTGAAATGACTGAAGAAATTCTCCATACAAGCATTGTCCCAACAATTCGCCTTTCTAGACATATTAGCTTTCATCTTATGTTTTTTTAGGAAATCATTATATTGGCGTGAAGTATACTGGAAACCTTGATCACTATGTAAAAGAATCCCTTGTACGTCTCGTCGTTTTTTGGCCTTGTTTAGCGTATCAATAACTAACTGTATATCATGACGATGGCTAATATGATAAGCCACAATTTCATTATTATAAAGGTCCTTTATGGCAGACAGATATAGCTTTTTCCCATTGAAAATAAGATACGTAATATCTGTTACCCATTTTTCATTTGGTTGTACAGCTTTGAAATCTCGATTTAAGTAATTCTTTGAGACTACACATGCTTCTTTTGATACAAAATAAGGTCGTTTTTTTCTGATAATCGCTCGAAGCTTCATCCTATTCATTAGCCTTTGAACTCGCTTATGATTTACAATGAGCTCGTGTTTCATCCTTAACCACACAGTTATTCTTCGATATCCATAGATACCCTTCACTTGTTTATAACATTCCATAATTTTTTCTTTTATTTTTCCATCTTCTATCTCCTTCGGAGAAGGATTGCTTTGTCTTTTTAACCACTTGTAGTATCCGCTTCTAGATACTTCCGCAATTTTACATAGTAGCTGTATTGAACGCATACCTTTGGACATTTCTTGTATCACCTCATATTTTTTGTATGCCGGTACAGCTTTCATCCCTCCTTTTACATTCCCAATAGCTTTTTTAGCATTTCGTTCTCTGTTTCTAGGTATTTGATTCTTTCTGTAGGATCCTTTGGACAATTTCTAGGTCTCCCTTTTTTTCCTCCAGTAGCCTTTCCACGTTTTTCTTCTAAACCTTTGATTCCCTCGTCTTTGAAACGTTTTACCCATCTACGTACGTTTTTTTCATCAATGCCTAATTCTTTTCCTATTTTGGTATGCCCCATGCCTTCTTTAAAATATAAATCTATCGCTTTTTTCTTAAATGTTTCATCATATGTTCTTTTAATTTTCCCCATAAAAAAATCCCCCTTATAATAGACAGGATATAAAGCTTTCTTTTTTCTGTCTACTATAGGGGGATCATATCACTTATGATTCGGTTTTCTATCTATTTGCGCTAAGAGATTCTCCAAACTCAGATTGATGATGTCGCTTAGAATAAGTAAAATCACCGTTTTGTGCACCGAGGACCATGAAATGAACGAATTTAATATTTTTCGGCACCAACCATCCCAATAGAGTAAAGTCTATTGGGATAGATTGTTGAACCTGATGTAAAGGTATTTCACAGCGTCTCATGGGACTTGTTTCAAAATAGGAGAGAGAATTTAAGAAAGGTAGGTTATGTCTTTATTGTGCAAATTAAAGATTATGAAATAATGCATAATTATCAAAAAATACACGAACCGAATATTAAATGTAGTAAAATATTACTTGTGGATACATTCTATAAAGCAGATTCGTTTTTAAAGGCGTAACACATCAATAAATTAACTTTATAGATGTGGTGTCATTCTACATTGATCTCAATTCTCTTGTATTTGTACACTAACAATCTGGTATAAATAATTGATTCTGTTTTATAGGATGTGTTTACACGTATAGGTGGGGAAAATACGGATATATTCATATTAAATTGAAATGGTTCAAGTCAGAGAAAGACACTCGAGAGGGTGTCTTTTCTTATTAGGAATCACCATACATACCCTTTAATTTAAGAAATTTTAATACCCCTCAAGTACTAAAAAACGTTATCCTTTCTTAACAAGTTAGACTAGAAAGGATGACGTTTTTTTATGAATCTCTCGATTCACGGTGAACTACAACCATTTGCCGAAGAATTACAACGATATACCGTTTCAAAAGGTATACCAAAAGGTACCCCTTTTGGTATTACGCAAATTAATGCCAACATAGCATTCCAAAACATCAAAAATATATTTTAGGAACGTTCTTAAAACATTAATACCTTTCGGTACATGCTTGCTTATCCTCAAAGAAATCATCCGTTTGTAAAGATACACCTTTTTAAACGCTCGTTCGCTTTTTAGGACGGTTCATTTGTAAAACTCACCAATTGTGACTTTGCGCATAAATAATATAAGGATTAAATACCTGAATATTTACAATATTTAGTATAAATAATATCAATTTACTATAATATGTAATTTATGTAAAATCGTAATTAAGCTAAACTCTTCTTTAAATTCTTGCCCCTAACAAGGATTTAAAGACCATGCTACTTTTAGCTACAAATGCGTAAAAAGAAAAAAGCCAAATCTATACAGAATTTGGCTTTTTTCTTTGGAGTTCATGTAAATAACAACTTGAACCCACTACTCTTTTTCAAATGTAATTGTATTTTATCATATTTTAAACGTTTTGTTGTTAAATTTTTTAACTTATCAGGAAGTTCCGGGTGAATATTTGGAACAATCTTTAGCCTATGATCTTGCCCCCTAACTACTTGTATATAATAGAAAGTAAAACTAAGTTCATGACTTTTTATAATTTGTAAAATTAATCATTAGTATCAATTGCATCCTGGGTTCTGTTGCAAAGTTTTCTAAGCAAAATTAAAATGTAAGAAAAATGATTCGAGGAGTATGATGCATGAGATATTTTAAAGGAAAACAGTTCAAGCAAGATATTATTTTGGTAGCTGTCGGCTACTATTGCCGTTTTTCTTTAAGTTATCGTGATGTATCTGAAATAATGAAAGAACGGGGGATTTCAGTTCACCCTACCATCATCATGCGTTGGGTGCATGAATATGGGAATTTGATCTATCAAATCTGGAAAAAGAAAAATAAAAAGGTACAATCGTCGTGGAAATTAGATGAGACTTATGTAAAAGTGAAAGGAAAATGGTGTTATTTATATCGAGCGATTGATAACGATGGCCATACGCTCGATATTCAACTTCGTAAAAAGCGAGATCATCAGGCGGCATATGCTTTTATGAAAAGATTGGTGAAAGCTTTTGGAGAACCAACGATTCTCACAACTGACAAAGCTCCAGCACTACTTTGCGCGTTTAACAAATTAAAAGAACACGGCTTTTATAAACGTACAACTCATTGTACCATCAAACATTTGAACAATCTGATAGAACAAGACCATAGGCATGTCAAACGACGTTTTTCAAAATCTTCGTCATGCTTCACGTACCTTGAAAGAAATCGAAACCATTTATGCTATATATAAACGAAACCGCAGTTTACAGCCAAACTGCGGTTTTTCAACGTACAAGGAATTACATAAATTATTAGTCACTGCCTAAATGGTTCCCCTCATTTATCAATATCTGTCTCTGCCTTTTTAAACTTTGCAACAGAACCCATAATTTTTTCGGAAAAAAATTGACCTTTTTTTAAAATATTCCTTTATCCAACACAACATAGCCTTTAGCATATTTGTGAATGAATCTGTCCATTCAATCAAACGAGTACAACCATACGGTCCAGAAGCCTCCGCTTACACGAAGAAACGTTTAAAGGGACGACCGAAGTTTGACGTTCAACAGCGTGACAGATACGGATATCTATGTGAAGCTCCAAAAACAAACAAGGGATGCTAAGAAAGGGATTTGGGAAGAAAAATAATTTTAGAGAACAATAGTCTCGGATTTTTCTAAGGTTGTTTTGTTTTTAATTCCATTGCAATATTACGATATAAATTACTGATTTTTACTCTAATTGAAATTTTCCAATTTTTATGAAATAAATGTTGATTTATTTCTGCTCATATATTAAATTATAGGTAATAAATGGGTATTGAGTAGCTGCGCAGCTTTCAATATAAAAAATTGAGTCATGCATTTTCTTTTCCCTTGGATTAAAAATTAAAGGAAGGAATGTGATTTATATGAGAGTTGCAAAGCTTGTAGTATCTACTTTTGTTTTAACTATGATGTTGTCTATGTTTTTATTAGGTCATGGACAACATGCTCACGCTGAACTTAATGATTGCCCTGAAGGAGCTTATCATAGAATGATAGCAAAGGGTACTGCTGTTGTTGAAGATGAAAATACAGGAGATCACCTATTTACTGGAACCTTCTTCAAGTGCAAAAATTGCGGAGATTGGATAGTAACTTCGGGATATCCGCAGTCCAGAGGATCGATTGGTGATTATATAACAGAAGGAAAAATCACTGGTAGTTGGCGAGAGTCTACTAGTATTGAAGTAGACCCTGATTACGTGCATTACACCAAGGATACTAGACTCCCTGGTTATAGGTTCTATAAGTTCTAAGGTTCTGGTGCAAAAATCATTTGATAAAGACATAGAAACCTACATAGTCTGTTCAATGGCAGATTATGATGCAATTCCAAACAATTTATGTATGAACCTAACTTCATTTTGGGTAGACTTCACCCACAGGTGAAGTTGTCCTTTTTTCATCATATGCATGGTTTCAACGCCACTCAATGCATTTGCTGGTATTGATATACGTCGTTTTCAATCAGGTAAAACCTTTTTTAAAGATAAAATCAATAAACGTAGAAATAAACATTTGCGGAAGATCCTGTTTCTCATCATCCAGAACATGATTAAACAACGACGTTACGGACAAAATCATATTGTTGAGTATTACGATAAACTAAAAACGCAACCTTATAACAATTGTCATAAAGTTGCGTCCATTGCATGTGTAAATAAGTTATTGAAGCTCCTCTTCTATCTCATTACACATAATATATACTATGATTATCGGTTAACCGCCTGAAATCATAGTTTCATTCATCATATCATATTCTCCCCCCTAGTAAAAAAATGAACACATATTAGGGGTATTTGGTTTACAATATAATTGACATAAAATCTCTGACATTTAATGAATTAGAACTCTGAAAAACATTTGACTAATCGTAAGAAAAGCTATCGAGACCATTCATGCCCTATATAAACAAAGGCGAAGTCTTCAAAGAGACTCCGCCTTTTCAACGTACAATGAACTTCAACAATTACTAGCTACTTCCTAAACATTGTTCCTCATTTACCAATCTGTTTATGCTTTTTTCAAACTTTGCAACAGAACCATTATCATTATGATTTTTGTTCTAAAATACGTTCAATTTCTTCTACACTTAAATTACTTGCTTTTGCAATTGTTTCAACTGGAACTCCAAGTTCATTCATACCTTTAATCATTTGTATTTTCCCTTGTTGTACACCTTGTTCTATTCCTTCTTGAAGTCCTTCTTTTTTTCCTTCATTATGTGCATGCGCAAACTTTGCAGCCTCATCCATTAAAGCTTTTTCCCTTGCTTCATATGCTTGACGGAAAGAAGAATCTTGACTCATACGTTCCCACTTATTCATTGCTTTTTGTAAAATCGGATCTTGGTTCATCGCAATGTCCTCCAATGTTTGTGTAAGGTGTTCATCTTCATTTGCTGGCAATAATAGTAACCAGCGTACAAACGAATCCTCCCACGGATTTACTTTTTCTTCGCGCCATTGTTGCATTAGCTTTGGAATCTCTACAACGTGCACCTCTATATCATCGCTCAACATTCTTTGTTGTTGTCTATTCCGGAGTATTCCTGTTGTATGAAACTCATCATATTCTGGGAACATGACGAAATTTAATAAGTTTATGGTAATGGTTTTATGAAGTGAACTATAAGGCATTCCTTTTTGTAATTGAGATGTGTATAGCTTTCCCCAATAATACAAACTACGTTTAATCATATCGTGATTATTATTGAGCAGAATTTCTACATTTACATTTGTACCCGTATCTAATGTAGCTGAAACATCTAGAATGGACAATTTATGTACGTAAGATATTTTGTCTTTTTAATCATGCACTTGCATAGAAAGATAATAAATTCCCTTATTGGTTACGAAGACATATTCTTCATAACTACAAGCATAATAGGCTCCAATATCTAATTTTACACAATAAACTGCTTTAATCCCTTGTTTAAATGTATTCAATAACTGTTCTATTATAAATTCCTTCGGTGTTAGTTCTTTCAAATCATATCCACTTGGTATTGTTCCGAACCAATACTCTTCACCTTCAGGGAATTCACAAGAAAGGAAATCCTGCTGCCATTCTTTCAACTGTATAAGTTCTATTGTGTCTTCACTAGTAGCTTTTATATCCTTTTTTATAAGCTCACATATATCTTCTTGTGTATTTTCTGATAAAAGATATAGCCTATAATCATTACCTACGCCATCATATTCATTAACCTTAGCAAAATCACTTAAAATTCTATGTATCTTTTCCATTTCTAATCTCCTTCGGCAATAATTAGGAAATAGTTCCACCTTCATTATAGCAAGGTTCTACACGCTTCCCTATGGATATGTTAATTGTTTAGGGAATCTTGGCGAAGAACTAATGAATCCTTATAAGAACAAACAGAAAAAACAGGTAGATAATCAATTTTAATTATATAAAAAATACATAACTAAAAACAGTGGTATTGAAGCTGTTTAATACAAAATATAGCGATATAATTAGAATTCATCTTCCGAAATTAGATTTCCAGCATCATTATCTTTCGTTAATCGTTGTTTCAAATAATTTTCTTTTGTAGTTCTATCATTTTTATGACCAACTGCAGCTGCGATTATATGAGGTGCAAGCCCCTTGTAATCATATAAGTACTGTACATAAAAATGTCTAAAGAAGTGAGGGGTAATTCTTATATTCTCTGTAAAGGCTAACTTGGTATCCTTAATGACTTTAGAAACATATTGTGACAAGTAATTCTCTCTATAAGCTGAATGGTTCTTTGTTTGAAATATAGTCCCACCATTTTTATTCCCAATGTTTATAGGTAACCTTCTCCGGATTCGAAATGCAACAATACGATTAAAAATCTCCTTATTAATAGAAACAATCCGTTCATCATCCCCCTTTGTATCTACTGTTAAATAATAACGTCCACGTATATCGTCATACTCAAGATCTTCCCACTTTGCATGCGCAACTTCTGCAACACGTAACCCTGTAGTAGCTAGGACCGATAATAAAGCGTAATTGATCTCATTATCCTTATAGTAATGAAGCAACTGCTTCACTTCCTCATATGATAACTCGCGTTTTGGTTTATGGTGTTTATTAACGGTCGTACTTAGAATTTCCACATGAAGAGGTTCCTGGATATATTGAATTTCATATAGCCATTTCAAATACGAACGGATCACACCAAGTTTCCGACTAATCGTAGATGCTTTGTATTTCTCTTTGGATTGATAGGAAACAGCCTCCTCCGACAACCACCTCTGATAGTTACGGATATGACGTTTTCGTAGATTCCTCCATATACGATCATCTTCGTAGTCTTTTACATCTTGTTGCAGAAATTCTGTGCTTTTTGTAACAAAGAAATAGAATTGACTTAGATCACGTGCATATAAAACACGTGAATTATCCTTTATCCGTTTTTCCTTATCAAAATGAGTTTGTCGGTTTAAATAGTAGTACAGTATTTCTTCATCAGAAAAACTATCATATGTTTGTTTATCTTCTCGTTCATTGTTTTCTTTTCTTTGCTCCGCTTGTTTTAGAATATCTTCATTCCAAATTGCAATTATATTTGCAAATTCTTGTTTTTGTTTTTCAATAATTTCTAAAGAACTATCCTTATGTAGTGTATTTATTTCAAATTTCATCATATATCAACTCCTAAAGGAATTACACTCTATTATTATTATAACCTATATACATGTAAAACTAGTTATATAAAGAAATTAAACTTTAATTATTAGTAAATGAATAACAACTATAGAAAAACGCCCATTTTCTATAGTTGTTATACGTTTACTTTTATTCATTCTTGTTTATTCGTTTTTCACTAAAGTAAAAATGAATTTAATTATAAATTATATCTCGTTATTAGATATCAATTTAAATAGTTTACTTTTTATTTATGTTATAATAAATTTAAATTATA
>NZ_CM000745.1:4937324-4943749 GCF_000161455.1 Bacillus pseudomycoides DSM 12442 | reverse complement strand
CTCTACAAGAGTCATTGATTTGCTTGAGATGATGACGGATTCTTTTGTCTAATTCAGGACCATACTGATGAACCCAAGGCATAATCGTTGTATGAGCAACGGATAAGCCCCTTTTTCTAGAGTGTAGACTCATTTAAAAAACTTTGCAACAGAACGTCCTTGAAACACCGATATAGCCTTTAAAATAAATTTCCATATGCTTTTTGTAAAGTGAATGGTATCTCCTATGTGAAATATTCTAATTTTGCATTGGGAAAGAATTTCTCCATATAAGAATAAAGATAACTTTTTATATCTTCTTCTTCTTCTTTTTGATAAATATATTTTCCAATTCCATATTTCCCCCATTTATATCTTCTTTTCTCTTCATCTAATTCTAATTTTGTCATGGGATAATTTTTTTCAATTACTCGTTTGGCAGGCTTTGTAAATCGATGTTGAATAAATTCAAATGTGATATCATCACGTGCATCAAGTGGTAATTCAGCATCAAGACGTTCAAACATATGATAGTACCCATCCTGCCAACCTTCATGCAGATAAATAGGGGCCACAATGAACCCAAGTGGATACCCGGCTCTTGCTACTTTTCCAGCGGCCTCAATCCGTTTTGCTAGGGGAGAGGTGCCGGGCTCAAAATTTTTAATAACATAGTCAGCGTTTACACTAAACCGAAATCTTGTTTTCCCGTTATGTTTTGCATCAAGTAAGTGATCTACATGATGAAATTTAGTAACAAACCTCAATTTTCCATACTCGGATTCTCCAAAATGCTCTATTGCGTGCTTAAGAGTTTGAGTTAAGTGATCAATCCCTACAATATCAGATGTACAGGATGCTTCAAATCTTGTCAGTTCAGGTGCTCGTTTCTCGATATATTTGTCAGCAGCCTCAAGAATTTCGGCCACATTTACATAAGTACGGATATATGGTTTACTACCCATCGTTGTTTGTAAATAGCAATAATGACAATGGCCCATACACCCTGTTGCAAAGGGAATAGCATACTCAGCTGAAGGCTTTGAGGTGTCAAACTTTAGTGTCTTTCTCACACCAACGACAAGGGTAGATTTTGCTACCCTGTACTTTTGAAAATCATTTTCTCCTGGAAGATCTCTCACTTGGTTATGTGAGGTGGTATACCGAATTTCTACATCCATTTTTTTGAATTTTTCTTGAAGTTCTCTTCCTAACGGATAATCTAATGCATTTGGTTCAAAGTATACTAGCTTAGGTATAAATGGATTATTCATTCTAATATCCCCTCTAAAGCATCTCCATAATAGTAATTGTAAGCTTGATTTGCCTCTTCTTCTGTAGAATAAACAGCCATTTCATTTGATAATGGATAATAAGTTTCATAAAGAAATAAAGCTAATTCATTTGGATTTTCAGGGTTATTTACAACGGCTGCTGCTTGTATATTTGCTACATCCTGGGTGTGGGGGTTTCGGTAAAAAACATAGACAATATCTCCAGCATGATAAGTTTTGTCTTCGTTAAACAGTTCCATTCCATCACCTTTTCTTTTATAAAATCTATTGGGTACAGTTATTCATTATTAAATTTTTATCTTTAGTGCCTAAAATTATGTCTTCTTTATTATGGAAAAGCGTTTAGCTAATTGATTTAACCCATGTGGGACATACTTCGTTGCAAATCAATAGATTTAATTCAATTCTTTCTTTTGGTGTTCTTTTTTTCAACCAGGGGCAATTGAAAATGTTTTAGACTATAGAAAATTGATGTAATTATAATATTTTTTCAAGAAATTTTAGATTTAAAGAGAACATCCTGCATAGACATGTTATAAGTTTTTTATAAAATTGGGTTATCTAAGAAGGAAGACATATTTTGAAGAAAGTACTATTATTTGGAGATCCAGGTATTGATGATTCCTTAGCTATCATATTTTCTAGAAAAGATGACATACTATGTATATGCTATTACATTAATAGCTCAAATAATTGGTCATTCAATTGGCAGATAATTTGTTTATCTGCCAAACTCTTTCATACGCTTTTTATTTTTTAAAAATTTAGTGTTTGGAGGTATAAAAATGAATTTTCCACATTCTAAAAAAGAAAAGAGTAACAACTCAAAAAACTTAAAATCTGATACTATTAAAACTGGACTTCAACCAGTAGAACAAGCCATGAATGGATTGTACGGAATGCCAGAAACTGATATTGAAGACAAAGAACACCAAAAACCGGAAATTTGAAAAATAATTAGTATTTAGATACTACTTTTATTTTATATACATACTTTATTCCTAATAAAAAACCAAGGGAAATCAAAGTTTCCTTGGTTTTTTAATTTTATTATATTATCAAGCATCTACTTTTTTTGTCTCTTCCTTCTTCCGAATCTTCCCAGGCCAAAAAGCGAAACGGCCTAAAACGCCTGTAAGTGAAGGAACAAGAAGAGGTCTTACTATAAATGTATCCAGTAGTACTCCTATTGCTGTAACAATACCAAATTGAACAAGTACTTGGATTGGTAAAGTAGCTAATACAGCAAATGTTCCTGCCAAGATTAAACCAGCAGACGTAATAACACTACCTGTTTGAACCACCCCGTTTTTGACTGCTTCAAGATGTGGCTGGCTTCTTTTGTTTTTCCATATTTCAGAAACCATAAATATGTTATAGTCCTCTCCTAATGCTACCAAGAACACAAATGCATATAGAGGAATCGCTCCTTGTATTGCAGGAGCATCCATACCATAGTGAAGTAGTAACCATCCTGCCCCTAATGCAGAGAAGAATGATAATACCACTGTTACAATTAAGTAGATCATCGCCACAACAGAACGTAAATATACAAGTAATAATAATGCGATAATACCAATCATAACAGGAATAATCACATTTTGATCACGTTCAGTTGTTTGTTTCGTATCGTATAATGTAGCCGTTTCTCCTCCAATCCATATGTGGTTATTAGCATCACTTATTTCAGCACTTTTCATTACCTGTTTCAAACTTTTTCTTAACTCAGGGATTTTATTCATCCCCTCAATAGAATACGGATTATCTTTTATTGAAACTTCAAACATTTGTAATTGATTATTCTGTTTCCCTTGCACTGGTTCTGTTACTTGATCTATAAAAGAAAGTTTTGTTAATTCTTCTTTGACAGGTACATCTTTTCCTTTTGTATCAACAACAATTTGTACAGGTGCTAACTCACCAGGTGAAAAATGATCAGAGATTAAATTAAATCCTTCACGTGAAGGCATATCTTTTGGAAATGATTCTATTAAATCATACGTAAATTGGATACGTGGAACAAATGAAGCCAATCCACCTAATAAGAATAGTGTTAGCAGGATAATTGTCCATGGTTTACGAATAACAAGATCTCCAAGTTTTTTGCTTAAGAACCCTTTCGATTCCTTTACCTTGATTGTTTTCTTTTTTTCTTAGCATATTCTTCATTCATTTCTCTTGTTCTTGGGATGAATGGGAAAAATGCTACTCTCCCCAAAATAGCTAATAATGCTGGTAAAATTGTCAAAGAAGCGATTCCCATAAGGAAAACAGCCACGCTAAAAGGTACTGCAAATCTATGGAAAGAACCTATATGAGCAAGTAATAGAGTACCTAATCCTACTACAACGGTAAGAGCACTCATAATGATAGCTCCACCTGATTCTTTAATTGCAAGCTGTAGCGCTTTAAATTTATTTCGCTCCACAAGAAGAAACTCTCGATATCTTGAAATTAGAAATAGACAATAATCTGTACCAGCTCCAAATAATAGTACAGTCATAATTGAAATTCCTTGCGCATCAGCAGTAATCCATCCTTTATCAGCTAAAAAACCTAAAGTTGGACTAATTATTCCATAAGCAAACCCAACTACAATAAAAGGTAAGATTGCTAATAGCGGTGAACGATAAAGAAGAATAAGTAAAGCTAAAACAAGTAATACAGTTGCAACCAATAATTTCACATCAGCCTGACTAAATATGCTTACTGCATCAGTCTGAATACCAACTGGCCCTGATAGACGTACATGCAAACCAGAATCAGAAATCTTTCTTTTAAATGGATCATCTTCCACTGTATTCTTTATGACAATCTGCAGTTCAGCCATATTCTCCTGCAGCATATCTGTCCCTACAGTTTTATCAAAAAACACAGGAGTTACAAGAGACGTACCATCTTCTGAAACATTTTTTGCTAACGCTTGGTGCGGTATGGTATCAAAAGGTGGTAACGTTGATTGCCCCTTTAATGGCGAATTTCTAAGTTTTTGATAAGTATCTTGAATTTTCTTAAAATCCTTCTCTTCTAAACCTTCATCTTTATGCCAAACAATAAGCACAGGGTTTCCTGAGTCATTCGGAAATTCTTTCTTAATTATATTATTAGCCTGTTGTGACATAGCCGTTTCAGGAAGATTAGGGACTGTCTCATCTTCAACGGTATTCACAGCTGGCCAAGTAAACGATAAAACAAGTGTCAACAAGACCCATACAAAAAGGGTAATCCACTTTGCTTTTGGTCCACCGACATATTTCCCCCATGTATAAAGAGGATGTTTTTTCATGATATTCCACCTTTCTTACTAATTTTAGAATTAATTATATATACTGGTTAGTTAATTAATCAAGTGCTATTCAACTGATATGTTATAATATTTTAAATTATGAAGAGTCAGGAGAGAATGATATTGGAACAAAAACAACGTCCTTTAGGAAGACCACCTCAAAATAAAAATACAAAATCTACAAAAGATAAAATTGTTGATATTGCTACAAAGCTGTTTTTAAGTAAAGGTTATCAAATTGTCTCTATGGAAGATGTTGCAAAAGAGTGCGATGTAACAAAGGCAACTGTTTATTATTACTATGCTACAAAAGCTGATCTTTTTACGGATACAATGATTCAAATGATGGCACGCATTAGAGATAATATGCATAAAATTCTTTCAACAAGTAAGCCGCTTAAGGAGCGATTACTTGATGTTGCAAAAGTTCATTTAACCGCAACACTGAACATTGATATCAAGAGTTTCATGAAAGATGCAAAAATATCTCTTTCAGAGAATCACTTAATACAAATGCAAAAAGCTGAAGATAAAATGTACGAAGTATTGGATCAAGCAATACACAAAGCGATGCAAAAAGGTGAAATCCCTAAAGGGCACTCGCTTTTAAGTACTCATGCCTTTGTTGCTTTGCTATACTTAGGTGATTACAAAGATGTAAATCAAAAGCCACTGATTGCCAATATAGATGATTTAGCTGTAAGCATTGTAGATTTTTATTGGAATGGATTGGGACATTAATTCAGGATTTTTAGTTATATATATTTCCTTGATATTGGTGTTTACATATTTATATAAAAAGCGACCATACTAATTTTTATGTTAGTATTTTATTGTGAAATACTACATGTTTTACTAACTACGATGCTAGGAGGATATTACGATGGATATTCGTGAAGGATTAATTCCAACTGCATTAGGTACAGCGGTCACAGCTGCAGGTTATGCACTTAAGCAGACACGTGGTTCTAATAAGATGATTGCTAATACGGTATTTGGATTTGGTTTAGCTCATGTTGTTTTAGGGGTAATTGATTTAGTCGAGCATCGTCGTTAGAACGAAGGCAAGCATATTTAAATGCTTGCCTTTTCTATACCCAAAACTTAGATATGCTCATGTGAAAATTTAAATTAGGTATATATTAAGCTGAGAAGGTAGTCATACGCTATACATGTATACAAAAAATCTTACTATTTCTATTGAATGATTGAATTGATGTACAAGAACTTTTATATGAATATATATAAAATTTATCTGTTTATTTTAGAAGAATTATTTTTGAAAAGTAAAGATGCCCCCCTAAATTACATAATGTCAAACATGATTAATCAAAGTACTTTAAGCTCATACTAACGTATGTTTTATAAATACTAGAAATGGGGTTGATTAAATATGGAATTTGAAGGTAGAAATACTACTGAATCTGCACTTCTTCAATATAAACATGGGTTGGGTTTATTTACGGAAAAAATGCCAAAACTGGCTGAACAGTTTAATTCTTTTACAGAGGAATGCTTTAAAGAAGGTACATTATCAAAAAAAGTAAAACAATTGGTTGCTTTAGGGATAAGCCTTTACTCTCAGGATGAGTATTGCATTATTTATCACACTAAAGGATGTATAGATCAAGGAGCTTCAGAGCAGGAAATTCTTGAGATCATTGGCGTAACAGCTGCATTTGGCGGGGGAGCTACCATGAGTCAGGCGGTCACACTTGTTCAAGAATGTATGCAAGAGTTAAATGAATTAAAGCAGTGACTATCCAAGATATTGTTAAAAACATGTTTAATTTTTTGGGTTGTATTTATTACATTTTCTTGATAAAAACCAAACAATACAAAAACTTGAGCATTTTTAATTATGC
>NZ_CM000745.1:4936673-4937224 GCF_000161455.1 Bacillus pseudomycoides DSM 12442 | reverse complement strand
ACTTGCCATCAATTTGTTGCCAGCCTGTTATAATGTCGTCTGTTGGTTGAGAAAGGTTATTATAATACCCCTCAACACCATTTACGAATGAATCCCATAGTCCATTATTAATCATGTTAGCAGGACAGTTTTTACCACTCCATCTTTGGTGTTTTACGATATTATTTAACGGTACACCCGTTTCTTTCATTAAATAAGCTACAAGTTTCTTAGCGTTATTTACTGCTTTACTGTAGTTACCGTCTCTGTTAACTGCGATTTCAATTGCAATAGATTGTCTATTACCTGGACCATCACCGTCTCCTGCGTGCCACCCGTTCTCGTTTAATGGTAAGTGTTGATAAATCTCTTTATCGTCTACTGTAAAGTGCCATGATGCAGTTCGGTCTGTGTTCCCTACTGCTTGGTTATATAGATATTGAGCGTGGTTTCTAGCACCTGCTCCTACACTTGTATTATCAGTCTCATGAATTGTAATATACTTTGGACTCATGTAGTTTTGAGGACGAATATTATCGTTACCTACTGGAACAATCCATTCAGTGAATGGG
>NZ_CM000745.1:4932188-4936573 GCF_000161455.1 Bacillus pseudomycoides DSM 12442 | reverse complement strand
TGGCTATCAAGCTAAGAAAATACAACTCCCCCAGAACGAGATTTTGTCCTAATTTGTAATAAAAGAGCTCATTTTTTCGTTTTGGGGTGGATTTGTTTTCTTAAGTTGATGGATGTGTGTGGTAGGCCCCCTACATGGAATCCTACTGTCTTCGTTTTAATTCAGAAATTTCTAAATTAACTTTCTTTTTATTTAAAATTGTAATACAATTGAGTTAAATAAATTTAACTGGTTAAAAAAAGGATGATGCATAATGAAACAAAAAGCCATTTCCATTATCGAAACATATGAACAATTAAAAGTAATAAGCGATCCATTACGTACAAAAATGCTTATATACTTAGTCGAAAAGCCATATACAGGTCATCAACTTGCTCAGCTTTTAAATCTTTCTCGCGCAAAAATACTCTATCACCTCCGCGAACTAGAAAAACACAACATCATTCAATTAGTAAAAAAAGAAGAACAGGGAGGGAATATTTTAAAGTACTATCAGGCTGTTTCGCGTGGCTTTATTCCTGCAAATCACTTACTTCACTACATTGAATCGCAACAGGCAACAAGACAATCCTATTTAGAAGTATTACATCGTGCACAAACAAGAGTATTAACTGCTCCAGATACCTCATTCGATTTAACATCTTCCCATGTTGAAGATTGGCCAAGTATCTCGATGCAAACAGAATTCTCATTAACAGAAGAACAATTTATAAAGTTTTTAAATCAGTATAGAAACCTTGTTAAAGAAACTTTAGCAGCTTCCACAGAAACTGATACTAATAAAAACTTTTATGTTACAATCACAGGTTTTGAAATTGATCAACTGCTCTTTAACGAAGATTTATAATTCATTATTTGTGGGGAGGAATATTCTTTGAGTGAGCCGTTTATATCACAACAAGTTCAACCTAAGTATACAAGCATGTCATTATTTAAAAATCGTGCATTCTTATTTCTTTGGTTATCTAGTACCTCTTCTTTTCTTGCTCTTTCAACCTACCTATTTGCAGAGCAATGGTATGTTATTCGATCTTTAGGTCAGGAATCAACACTTGGGATTGTCATGATGGTAACTCTAATCCCGCGAGTCCTCCTAATGACTGTTGGAGGTGTATGGGCAGATCGCTTTAAACGTTCAAAAATTATGTTGGTTTCTAGCTTCACGCGTTTTTTACTGGTTTTTGTAATGATTACTTTATTACATTTACATCTATTAAATTTATGGTCGTTACTGTTTTTTGCACTACTATTTGGAATTCTGGATGCTTTCTTTTCACCAGCGAATCAGTCTCTTCTTCCTCTTCTAGTCCCAAAAGAGATGTTAACTCGATCTAATTCCTTTATTCAAACTTCCAATCAAGTTGCAATGTTTGCCGGACCAATGATAGGCGGCTGGATTATTACAGTTAGTTCTTTCTCGGTTTTATTTCTCTTCGTTGCTTGCTTTTTATTAATTACATCCGCTTTCACTTTATGTATTAAAGAAAAAAATTCTTCACCGTCTTCTAAGCAAGCATCTACCAGACAAGAGCTATTAGAAGGTTTTCAATATGTATGGAACATGCCTTTTTTAAAATCTATACTTTTTATTTTAATGACAATAAACGTCCTCTTCTTTGGCCCTTTACTTATGGGAATTCCATTATTAGCGAGCGAGGTATTACATGGAAAGGCAGTTGAGGTAAGTTTTTTACAAAGCTCTTATCAAGGAGGAATGCTAGGAGGCGCTTTATTGATTGGGCTTTTAAATATTAGGAAAAATAGAGGTCTTTCTATTCTAATACTTATTTCTTTTCTTGGTATTTTTCTTTCTCTCCTTGGTCAAATGTATGTTTTATGGCAAGGAATCCTTTTACTTGTGATGATGGGTTTCATGTCTTCTATGATTAATGTACCACTGGTGTCTATTATTCAAGAAAACAGTGAAACAGATAAGCTAGGGAGAGTTATGAGTTTCGTAAATGCCTCTTCGAACGGTTTAGTTCCGCTATCTTATGCTTTTGTATCTATATGCTTAACATTTGGCACTTCTATATCTAACATTCTACTATGTTGTGGCCTACTCATAACTATCTTATCCATTCTTTTTATAACAAAATATAAAATTGTACGTGATACAAATTAACTAAACAGTGCAGTATTTCTAGAAATTAAATGTTGGTTCAGGTTAAGCAGGTGGAGCGATGCTATTTATAAATGTACTAAAAATTTTTTCCGTATTGGGTGTACAGAGGTATCTTATTTTTATTGGAAATAAGTATATTATTCGGTATTAGCATATTGATTTTTAATACAATACATTAAAACTAAAAAATTCATTGTTCCCCAAAACAAAATACTCCATAAAATGAAAAAATACGCTATTCTTTCTGTAGAATCATAGGAAAGGATGGCGTTTTGTATGTCTATTTCTGTATCTGATGAATTACAACTATTTGGTCAAGAACTTCAAAGCTTTTTATCCCCACATATCTTAAGAGATCTTGCTAGAGATGTTGGTTTTGTACAACGAACTAGTAAGTACCAAGCAAAAGATTTAGTCGCTTTATGTGTATGGATGAGCCAAAATGTTGCTACGACTTCTTTAACTCAGTTATCTAGCTGTTTAGAAGCATCAACAGAAGTGCTCATCAGTCCTGAGGGACTGAATCAACGATTTAATAAATCAGCCGTCCAATTTTTACAACACATATTAGCTGAACTACTAAACCAAAAATTGACCTCATCTATGCCGATTTCTTCTCCATATACTTCTGTTTTCAAGCGTATTCGTATTTTAGATTCAACTGCATTTCAACTTCCAGATCCTTTTTCATTCGTTTATCCAGGTGCAGGAGGATGCAGCCATACAGCGGGAGTAAAGATTCAGCTTGAGTATGATTTATTAAGTGGACAGTTCCTTCATATTCATACAGGTCCAGGTAAACAACATGATCGAACCTACGGTTCCTTGTGTGTCCCAACTCGTGTGATTGTTCATCGACTAACAAAAGAACAGCAACAAAAACGATTACAAGATCAAACTGTAAGAGAAAAAAAGAAAGGAATGAAGTATTCCGCTCGTAGTAAACGACTTAGCGGTATCAATGTATATATGACAAATACTCCTACAGATATTGTCCCAATGGGACAATTGCATGATTGGTATTCTTTACGTTGGCAAATCGAGATTTTATTTAAAACGTGGAAATCATTCTTTTATATTCATCATTGTAAAAAGATAAAACGAGAACGATTGGAATGCCATTTGTATGGGCAATTGATTGCCATTCTGCTCTGTTCTTCTACCATGTTTCAAATGCGGCAATTACTTCTTATGAAAAAGAAACGAGAACTGAGTGAATATAAGGCCATATATATGATTAAAGATTACTTTCTTCTTCTTTTCCAAGCTATACAGAAAGACACCCAAGAGCTATCAAAGATTCTAATTCGCCTGTTCAACCTCCTACAGCAAAACGGGAGAAAATCTCATCGATATGAGAAGAAAACAGTCTTTGATATATTAGGTGTCGTTTACAATTGTACCATGTCTGATAATCAAGCGGCTTAATTTAAAAAAATGAAACCCGTTAGGGTTTATTTCGTATGCAAATCTTTAAATTTACTACACGTAGCCTTTAGAAAAAAGAAGCAATCTCTACTATGATTGACGTTGTATGAGCTTAGCTTGATAGCGATGGGGTACCGCCAGCATTTTGGAAAAAACCCACGCTAAGAGTATGTAAGATTTTATACAGTTTTTGGACTAATCCAATAACAAACGGGAACCCTGAAACCCACGCCAGGATAGGAATGTATAGAAAAATGAATAGAGTCATAGAAAAAGAAAAAGGCGGATTCCTTGTGAGAGTAGGATTCCACCTTGTCCTTGCTACCGATAATGAGACTTTATGTTAGCTTTGCATGAATATCTTATACAACCAAAATTTCGCAATACATCCTTTCTTCTGAATGATACAATAAAGAAAAAGATGGGGATTTATCATGAATTAAAAAGGGAGAAGGTGATTGATCTTTTATGATTTCTATTTCGATATTACATAACAATTTGGATCACATTAACGGATTTATTGTTGATGGTCATGCGAATTATTCCTCTTATGGTGAAGATATTGTTTGTGCTAGTGTTTCAACAATAACTATTGGTACAGTGAATGCTATAGAAAGGTTTTGCCAAGTAAAAATGCAAACAGAGGTACGCGATGGATATTTAAAAGCAATAATACCAATTGATAGAAATGATAAAAAAGGATTTTCTAAGTCTGGTCATGATATACAATTATTATTACAGTCTATGGCATATACGCTTCGAGATTTAGAGAAAACTTATGCGAAACATATACGTATTACTACAAAAAATATATAACTGAAGAACTTCAGAT
>NZ_CM000745.1:4921280-4932088 GCF_000161455.1 Bacillus pseudomycoides DSM 12442 | reverse complement strand
AATGACCGAGAACGTTAAATTATTTATCAAAAAAATTTTCGTTTTTTTAAGGTATACATGGAAAAGAGTAGTACAAAGAGGAATTTAGATTATTAATTTTGAAAGGTAATAAATAGTTGAATGATAAATTAATGGAGTTGATGTAGTTGTATGAAAAAAAGAAGAAAATAATAAATCATTATGAACAATCTATTGATTGGGTAAGAAGTTTAAGACATTTATCTGAAGAGAAATGGAGGATGCAAATAGATAAAGATAAGTGGACTATTGCTGAAGTAATTGGACACCTTATACCTTGGGATGAATTTGTTTTGAATCAGCGTATTCCTTATTTATTTCAGGGTACTCAATTACCAAAGAGTCCAAATGTTAATTTAATAAATTATCAAGCATCAATTGATAGTAAATCTAAAACAAAAGAGGAACTAATTAATCAGTTTATAATGGTAAGGAAAAAGTTGATTAATACAATAAATGATTTAACGGATGAGTTATGGACACAGAACTTAATTTTAGGAAAAAACAAAGTATCACTCTATAGTTACTTTTTAGGCTTAATAGAACATGATCTTCATCATTATAAGCAAATTCAAAGGTTCTTGTAATTATCTAACTTATGGGGTGTTTTAGTTCCATAAGAATCTATAGGGATAGTTAAACTTTTTTTATAAAAAAATAAACTTAAAGTTGTTGGAGAAGAATCCACTTTGATCAATATTTTTTAAAATGGATTCTTTTTATTTATCGTAAAACTTGAGATTGTGGAGCATTTTTAATCAAATTCTATTTCAAAATTATAAAGGGAAAAAAAAGAAAAGATTTTATGAATAGAATATACATATTCGGTTAACATAACGTCTCATTATCGGTAGCAAGGACAAAGGAGAATCCTTGTTTTTATTAAGTTCTTTCTTCTTTCCTATGTAAAATCGATATGCAGGATTTTATACATTGTTGTTATAGCGGAGATTCTAGGGATCCCCGCTATTTTTCGTTTTTACTTTTTTGTATAAAATCTTGTATAAACTGAAAAGGTTTTGATGTTGTTATTGAGAAGTAAGGAGTATCTAATTTTAAAATCGATATGTGTCCCTAAGCTTGGGGCTGTAATATGAACTAAATACATTACTCCTGTGAAGATTATGGAAGTTAAAAATACAAACAAGTGATACGTGAATTATTAGGAAAAAGGGTATATCATTGCTATAGCGAATATATTTTTGAGGTGAAACGCTATGAAGACGTTTTATAGTCCTAGTGACGTGGCGGAGCAATTAGCTATCCAATCATCTACATTACGTAAGTATGCAGACGTGTTAGAAAAAGAGGGTTACACTTTCATAAAAAACGAGCGTGGGCATAGGAAATATAGAGAAAGTGATGTAATGGTATTCCGTAAGGTTATAAACCTAAAGAACGACACAGATATGACACTAGAAAATGCCACAAAGCAAATTGTATCATGGCATCAAGGTGTTGAAGTATTGCCATTGGATCGACATGAAGTTGAGCGCTATGAAGAACCGGATTTCAACGCTACAACGCTACAGACGATGATTCAAGATCAAAAAGAAGTCATTGAAAAACAAAATGATTTGCTCCAGGAATTAACCAAACGATTAACTGAGCAAGACCAGAGATTTATACAAAGAGAATCAGAGTTATTGAGCGCTATACAAACGATACAGGAATCCCAGGTACTTATAGCGACGAATACTAGCGAAGACATGGCGAAGAACCAGGGCCGTGATGAAATGCTAATAAAAACAATAAGGGAAGTCCAGGAAGTTAAGAAGATGATTGCAGCAAGTAAAGATAAGAAATGGTATGAGTTTTGGAAATAATCTTTTGAATCTTTAAATCCTTGATATTATTGAGTTTTTGTATTTTTCCTTTCTCACTATATATATATCTAAAAGTTCCGTAAGGAACGGGTCATGTGCTATTGTGCCAAGCCGAGAGACCAAAAGCAAGCAATATCCGTCCTGCCTTGGATAAGCAATTATACGAGCCGAACTGCTAATGTATCCGTTCAAGATTCTCTTTTGCCCTATATTCCATATAACGCGAAGTTCCTGGGGGCTAGCACTCTTGCCCAAAAGCAAGGAAAACACGCTATACATACATGTGTGGCGTGTTTTCTTAATGAATTTTGATTATTTGTTCTTAGGAGTATCGATTCTTACGGAGTATAGACGTTTTTCAACGTAATGTTTTGAAATAGTAAGAGGTTGTGTGTCTGTACTATTTTTAAATTTTGTATAATTTGGTTTTTTAATTGGTGTTGTTATAGTTTCGGTAAATTCATATGGGTAATTAACTTTAGATTTGTCTTCAAGCATATAGATAGCTCCTTTTTTAGAGTGTTTGTTAAAGAGTTGTACTATAATACAATATGTTTATATATTTTTTTTGGGACTAGATATGTATCAACCAATTTATATTGGGGTATCACCCGATGATTTGGTTGGACTAGTTGGTTCAGTTGTTAACACATAATGAAGTTCTATGTAGAATTTTATTTTCTTCGTATATAAAAATCTTTATCTTTAAATTGTGAAAAATGGATATGAATAAACATACATGTGAGGTTAACATAATGTCTTATTATTGATAACAAATATAAAAGGCTCATCCTTCTTTACAAGGGGATAAGCTTTTTATATAATTTCTCATCAAAAACTAAAAATGTTGAACTATTTTACTGGTGTTTGCGATCACAATGAAAACAAATAAAACAACATCTACGGAACTTATCTTTCTTACATTTACAAGAATTACTATGACATTTAGATTTACAAGAATGACTATCATGCTTACATTTACAAGAATCATTACTACGCTTCGAACAGTTGCTACTACAGCCCATTTTTTATACCTCCTTTTCGAATACGAGTTATATTATTCTATGTTTTAATAAGAAAAATGCTTGTTTATTAACCTATGTTAAATTTCTATAGAAAACCCTCTATTGCAGGATTTTATACATTGTTGATATAGCGGAGATTTCAGGAATCCTCGTTATTTTCTTTTTTTTTGTATAAAATTTCGTATAAATTATTAAATTGATAGATGTAAAAACTAATAAAAACTTTTCTTTAAATTTTAAAAAGAAGGTGTTACCTTTTTAAAAAAGGAAAACACTATGTAGTAACTATAGAACAGCTTAGAGTAGAGGGAGGACAAGTATGGCTCAAACTTTTTGGGGATCTGAGGTAGCCAAGAACTTAGGTATTGGCTCAAGTACTTTGCGTAAATATTGCTTTGCTCTGGAAGAAGTCGGATATCCTTTTGAGCGGGGTAACAATAATTCGAGAGTTTTTTTTCATAAAGACTTAGCAACTGTTGCTACAGATAGCGTAGCAGATACAGAACACATAAAAGCATTAACAGAACGTATAGAACGATTAGAACAACTTAATTTAGAATTGATTCAAAGGTTAGATCAGCAAAGCAAATTTTTATAGGAAAATGATGCTCAAAGGATAATAAGAGAAGAACAAAGAGATACTCAATTAATGCAAGTATTAAAAGAAATACAAGATAGCAAGCGTCTAATAGTAGCTTCAGAACAAAAGAGATTTTTTTGGAGTCGTCTATTTGGTAAATAAATTAGAATTTAATAATAGAAAGAAAAGTTCACTTTTTATTTGAAAAAAGATAAGAAGTGAATTTTTTGTTTACTAGTAATAATTGATAGGTTGTGTAAATCTAATTTTTATTTCTAAAACAAATTGGTTAATTGTTTTAGAGCATTTTAATTAAGTATTGAATATTATAAGAATGTAATCTGTAGATTACTAATTATTTAATTTAGTAGGAGGTGAATTTTAAAATGCCTTTCACTACTGGTCCAATTGAAAATGTAGGAAATCAGCCTGCTAATGCAAATAGAGCTAAGGTTAAAATCCTCAATCGTACTGGAGGTACACTTACTGGGGTACTTCGATCTTTTAGACTTGATGGTACAAGAACATTAATTGAACAGAGAAACTTTTCTGTAGCTGCTAATGCTTCTGCTCTTGTAATTCTAAGTTTAGTTCACTCTACTTTGGGACAAGCAGAACAATATGAAGTTGAAATTGTCCCTAATCAAAACGGTGGCTTATACAGTGTTTATGGAGTAACTCCTCAGGGTGTTATTATTACTGCACAACGAGTTTTGAATACAGAATTAACGCAGATTCTTTAATATTAAATAAGGGGTTGGTTATCTTTTTAGATAACCAACTCTCTTTATTTAATTGTTAAAAATCATAGATTATAAAAAAGTATTGCTATTTTTGTAAGCGCTTACTATAATAAAGGTAGAAGGATTCACAAAATCTTAATATGAGAATAAAGGAGGAAGTAAAATGGAAATCGCAATGGCAGTTTTAAAATTTGTAGGTGGAATCATTCCATTCGTACAAGAGCTTTTAAAAGCATTTATGTAAGTTGTTTATCCCGCAATTATTTATAAAAATTATCATACAAATGATCTGTATATTAAAAGTGAATTGATGTACAGATCATTTGTGTGAGCAATCTTTAAATAAGAAAGGAGAATCCCAAAAGGAATATGGGATTCTCCTTTTTTTAGTGCATGAAATGTTGCAAAATAACTGACTTGATTTAAGAATATTAATGAGAATTTTTAATTAGCAGCTAGATTGTCCAGTTGTTCCACCAATTCTTACTTGTTGAGTTTGTAATACTTTCAAAGTAAGATCAAGAACGATTTTTTCACGTAAGTGGTCAAATGCTTTTTCATGATGTTTACCACATGATTCTTCATGATGTTTATCATGATCATTATCACATGGTGAGAAGTCAAGCTCATAAAATTCTGCACTAATTATTTCACAAAATGGTTGTTCATTATAGAAAACATTATTTTCAAAGAAGAATTTGTCTAGACGAGGAACATCAGTGTTTTTTGGATTAATAAAACGAGCTTTATTTTCTGAAGAAAAAGCTATGATTGGGTTAGAAGAAAAGTCATTTGCAGTTAAGTCAGCAAAACCAGAGAATCGAACTTTTGCAATTTTATCATGAATCACGCCATTGCAGTCTTTAGCAGCATATTCAATATTTTTACGAATAAAACCTTCTACAAACAATTTTGCTCTTGTTACTCGTAAATACCCTGTTTCATTAATTGGTTCATATTCAACAGGTACTAGTTTACATTGTTGTAAAAATACATCTTTTAACACTCTTTTAATTTCTACTGCTGGTGGACAAAGTGGGATATTTGCTTCTACTACAATTTGAAGTGTTCTTTCTGCTAATACAACTGGAATTTTAACTATTGGATTTCTTGTAAGAACAGGCGTTGCTGGAGTATCACTGAACGGAATTTGTGTTTCTGCTTTAACCTTACAATCTTTATTGTGATCGTGTTTGTTTTCACTCAATTAAAAAACCTCCATTTATTTTTGTTTTTTGAGTGTTTTCATTTCTACTTTAATATGATATTTAATATATCTATTTGTGTGCGGGCTTGTATAATAGTTACTTTTCTCATTTTGAAATAAGAAAAACTAAATTAGATACTTAAAATTGATTGCACTATATTGAATAGGACAGCATATATTATAGTGTGGAACGAGCGTCGGACACTTGTTTTACACTTATATATAATTAAATAAATCTCCCATAACAAGAAAAGAACTACTAATAGGTTCCTTTTCTTGTTATGGGGGTAGAAGGAACAATTGTATCGTGAAGTGAAGAGTAACTTATAGAAAATGTAACTATAGCTCAAACTTATTGGGGATCTGAGGTAGCCAAGAACTTGGGGATTGGCTCAAGTACTTTGTGTAAATATTGCCTTGCTCTGGAGGAAGCCGGGTAACCTTTTGATCGCGGCAACAATAATTGTAGAATTTTTTTCATAAAGACGTAGCAGCTTCAGAACAGAAGAAATCACTTTGGAGTCGTCTGTTTGGTAAATAAATTAGAATTGAATGATAAAAAGAAAAGCTGGCTTTTTATTTGAAACAAGATAAACGAGCTTTTTTTGGATACTACCGATAATGATAGGCTATGTAAACTTTATATGTATACGATATATAGTATTGCTTTCCTTTGGACAAGTAGAGACAAGTATACAAGAAAAACAAGCTCGTTTTACATTTAATATATTAAATTTAAACAAAGGAGCTTGATTATTTATGTCATCAAAAAATAGATTGCATTTCAATCCTTGTGAGTTTCCACTTCCCATTCAGGGATCTTCAGGATCAACACCACAATCAGCATTCAGGGCTGTTAGGGATGTTACTAATGCATCTATACCTGTTCCTGCAGACACCGATGTGCAAGTTTTATATCCGAATGAACAATATGATCTAATAAATGAACATAGTACTTTTACTTCCACATTTATTCCAGAAACAAAAGGTATATATTCTATTATTGCAAGTGTTCAATTTAGTCCTGTTACTTTCACCAATCCTTATAGAGTGCGAATAGCCATCAGAGTAAACAATACTGACGTAGCCCGAGATAATGATTTCTTTAGTACAATCCCATTTGACAATGATGTATCTGTTTCTACTAACATTCAGTTAAATACAGGAGATCAAGTACAGGTATTTGTGCAAAGTTCTGTAGTTGGTGAAATCGTTTCAGATCCTGCAACTACACATTTTGAAGCTACTAGATTTTCATCTCCAACATAATAAAATAAGTTTATTTTCTTAACTACCAATCACACTGATTATGTGAATGAAAAGTCCCTTCAGAAGATGAAGGGACTTTTCTAAGTTTCTAGATACATGGACTGCTGATAAGTGTGTTATGTAAATCTTACATGAATATAGTATATATCGTTATTTCTCTCTTTATTCTTTATATTTGCATGCCAAACATGCTTGTATCCTATATTGATACAAGCAATTATATATACCCTACCTTATAGGTACATAAATCAATAATGCAGGTATTGCAGTACATTTTAATGAGAGAGGAGTATGTTTTATGGAATCACGACCTCCGAAGAAAACTATGTATGAAAATATATCACAACCAAAAATACTATCTCTTTGGAATATAGGCTATTAAACAAGCTCTTCTTGTATTTAAACATAGAATAGAATGAATTCTATATTTCTAGAAGGGGATGTTTTTAAATGTTTAATGATCATGATAAATGCGTATGTGATCAGTTAGCGGTTTTACAATTAGGTACAGAAGTAGATATTTTTTTAAGTGGGAATACAATCGAAGACGTTATTTTTGTTAATTTCAATCCAGAAAATTTTTGTGCAACTTTTGTAGATAATGAAACAGAACCAGGAACTGTAATTGTTTTAGATTGTCGAGATATTTTAGCACTTCGAATTGAATAATTAGATAGAAAAAAAGAGCTTTTTTAAAAGCTCTTTTTTTATTTTTATAACTAAAAATAAAAAGATTATTCTTAGTTAATTATGATTATACTGATGAAATTTTATGGAGATGAAAATCTAGCTGCTTCAAAATGTGTTCCTTCGTTATTCAAAATAGTCATATTTCCTCCGCTAATAATTGTCCATATTTGAACTTTATCCCTTTTATTTAATTGTAGAATAGTACTTATTCTTACTGCATGAGGTCGTCTAACTAATTTTGGCACGAAATAGTGATCTTCTTTAACAATATCGATATCATTTACACGTATTAACATGGTTGTAGTACGAGGATTATCAAAAGGAATATTAGCAAGAAATGCTGCACCTGCAGTAATAGCATATACTCCTTTTCTTTTAGGAATAAAGGTTGAATCGGATATATTATACTCATCTTTTAAATCAAATTGTTTAGTTTCATACGTAATCTGTTGAATTTGTGTTGTAAGTACATTCTGGTTAAATGCTTTTACAGCTCTAAATGCGGATGGTCTAATTAATTGTAGTAAAGCTATTATAGGATTACCCCCTTTTACATTAACTTATGAATTATGTAGAAAGAGTGATTGGACCAGAGGTTTTGCTTTGATTTGAATGTATACTTTTTTATTTGTTTTTGATGATATCAGGAGATTTGTTGTGAAGTCAATATTTTAGGGGATATGAATGTAAACAAATATACAAAAGTTTACTTTCGAGAATAACAAAAACGAGGATTTAGGTAGCACGACTTAGACTAGCAATTGTACTTGCCGAAATCCACTCATCAATGGATTTCGGCAAGTGATGGCATGTCGCCAAGCCGAACATACTAAAAACAAGAGGATGTTAATAAAATGGAATTGTTGTAAAAGTAGTAGGATATATACTTTGAGATGTATATTCTATAGCTGGATAATATTGTATTGTTCCATGATAAGGTATAGCTGGATGATAATAGTATGGCATATGTTGCATTGCATGTTGCATTGCATGTTGCATTGCATGGATTGTTACTTGAGCTGCATGGAGTGAAAAGACTGGGCCTGCTTGTCTGTTTCCAATATAGTAAGGATTTATCATAATAATTCACCTCAGTTAAAAATAAATAAACATTTATATAATATGTCTAAAAATTAAACAAAGTGTTTAAGTGGCAGAAAATGCGAGTGTTGTGGTGTGGATCAGGTATTCAGTCGCCAATAAGTGGAATGAAATAAATGTAATTAAACGAGTTATATATGGCGTCTGTCAACGGTAAGCGGACCGGAGGGAGCATTAAGGAGTTGACATACTTACTACACCCAGACCCTCTTGTGGTTGTCAAACGGTACCCGTTTGACCCTGCCTACCGGCGAGGGAGCTCCCTCAAAAATGAGGGGGGTGGGGGAGTTTTTTTATGGGGTCTGGGGAAGATTTCCCCAGTGGGTTTGGGCAAAGCCCAAGGTTTGTTTTTGCCATGCTATGCATGGCTCGGCAAAGCCGGAAAGCGTCGCAGACCCCTATCGATTTTGATGCGTTAGCGTCAAAATACGTATAGGGTTACGTTAATTGACTCCATTTCGTCGCTTTGCTAGACTTATGGTATCAATTAATCTAGGGGAAGTGGTGGCACTTTATGTTGTTCTCTATCTTATTTAACCAATCTCACCAAAGTTCATTGAGCCATAATAATAGGGAAAACATTCATGGAAATCCTGGCATCGATCCAACCAGGTTAGACAAGAATATTTACTTTGTTCAAAAGGACATCCGAAGTGTATACAAGGATGTCTTTCAAGAAACGATAGATAAGTATAATCAAAAGTTACTATGACAAAATAAAAAAAAGATACAAAGACATATGAGCAATGAGAATTGGTTGTAGCGGTTGGAGAATGTAAAGATAACCCAAAGTATAGGGGAGCCAAAAAGGAAGCGTTAAAACGGTGTGCTGAGGCATATGAAAGCAACTGTGTTAGATAAGAGGGGAGAAAAGTTATTGAATAGCCATTTTTTAAGTGTACTTGTTTTCAAAAGGAAAATGCTGTGATATTGTCGAAGTATGAAAAAAGTAAAAAACCCCGCGAGTCGGCAAACTTAGGGGTTTTTTATGGAAAATTATGAAGGGGTTACCCCTTATTTACTATTTAAGTATCTATATTCTAACATAAGTGGGTTGACTCCTTCTAGTAGAGAAGGAGAGGAATTTTTTTCATGAGTAAAATTATTGATTTTGAGCAATCTGAAAAGAAAGCTAGATCAAGAGAAAATCAAATTGAAAGCTTTTTAGAACAAGCAAATGTGGGTTTATCTTCCGAACAACAGCAATTATTGTTGCAAATTTTACATAGTACAACTGGTGAAGATTATTTTATAGGCAAAAAGAAAAAACGAACTGATGGGGTGAAGTTCGTGCAATTAATTATGGATAACATAAATTATTTAAATAAAATTGGTTACTTACAACCTAAAGAAGAAGCATTTTTGTTTAAACTTACTCCTTATATTGAATTTAAGACAAATGTAATAATAGAAAGAGTAGATAATGAGTTAGAGGTTGAAACAAATGCAGCAACTCCTAGTTATTTAGCTGAACAATTTGGAAATACTAGAGAATATATTTCTAGGATTATGAATTCCTTATTAAAGAAAGGTATACTTGGTGTTGCTGAATCTGGAATGACTACTGAGGATGGAAGAATTTGCTCTTCTAGAACATGGTTTGTGAATCCTAATGTTATGTGTTGTTCTCCCAAAGATGGTGTAGACAAGGCAACTCAACATATTTTTAAAAGATCTCTTCGTAATTTTAAAATTAAAGATAGTAGTAAAAAACATAAATTACCAGTTTATTTATTTTAAAAAAAGCCTGACTTTTAGTCTTGCTTTTTTTTATTTTGTCTTATTTTACATTTTTTAGGTGTGATCATTTAATCACACAGGTGTGATCATTTGATCACACCCTACCCCCTTTAAACCCTTGATATTATTGAGTTTTTGTATTTTTCCTTTCTCACTCTCTATATATAGCTAAAAGTTCCGCAAGGAACGGGTTGTATTTTTGAGAAGAACACTCAAAAATCTCCACCCTTAAAATAAAAAAGTCGGTTCGTTGATCCTCACCTAAAGGCTACCGCCTTTTCTTTTTGATTTTGTCCTTGCAAAACTTTTTTCGGCTCGTGTGCTTTGCTCGCCAAGCCGACAGACAAAAAGCAAAGCAATGGTTCTCGACTTGGACTAGCAAGTATACGAGCCGAACCGCTTAGATCATTCGTTCTAAAATAGTTCTTATTCAAAGAATAGATACGTAATACGTGGGGTTTCGCCCCCACACGACGAGCCAGCACTCTAGCCAAAAAGCAAATTTCAGACCAAAAGACAAGCACAAGACCACGCTAAGTAAAAAACAATAAGTCATCCATATGGACAGCTCATTTACATAATGATCGTTCTCGGAAGTTAAATATTATC
>NZ_CM000745.1:4920935-4921180 GCF_000161455.1 Bacillus pseudomycoides DSM 12442 | reverse complement strand
ATTGCTTCTCCGTAACCTTCTACCCATACTTTTGATCCAAGTGGAATCACTTTCGGGTCAACAGCAATCATTTTCATGTTTGGATTCGCTGTTAGGTCATGACCCATTGCAGTTAATACACGACCACCATATGTGCCGCCATTTTCACTCGGATGAGCTGTATATGCTGTAGCTTCAACTGTTAGTTCACGACCACCAGAAGGAGTGTTTGTTTCTGCTGCTTTGACAGCAGGTTTAGCAGCTGG
>NZ_CM000745.1:4919906-4920835 GCF_000161455.1 Bacillus pseudomycoides DSM 12442 | reverse complement strand
TTCCATACCGATGACATCGTGGTTTTTGATGATTTCAGTAGAGAGTTTATGTAAGTAATCAGCTCTTGCATTTGCAATATGTTCATGGATTCGTGCAACTTTCACGCGTTGTTTATTCCAGTTCGAAGAACCTTTCGTTCTTCTGGAAAGGATACGCTGTGCTCTCACTAACTTTTCTTCTAATATACGGAAGAATTTAGGGTTCTTGTATGTTGTACCATCAGAAAGAATGGAAAAATCTTTTAATCCAACATCAATTCCACAAGTGGATTCAGTTTTAGGCATTTTTTGTACCTTTGTTTCGACAAGGACAGATACAAAGTATCTACCACTTGGGTTGCGTCGAATCGTTGCATTTAAAATACGACCTTCTACTTCACGACTTTTGGCAAAGCGAACAAGGCCAAGTTTCGGTAATTTCATTTTGTTACCTACAATTGCAATATTTCCGTTTGTTTGCTTGGTTGTGTAGGATTGAACTTTATTATTTTTAGACTTAAATCGTGGGATATCATTCTGTTTCTTGAAAAAACGTGAAAAAGCATCTGCGAGGTTTTTCAATGTGGATTGAAGGGCAATACTATCGACTTCTTTTAACCAAATCGTATCCTGTTTTTTCTTTAATTGGGTGAGCTCGGCAGAGCAAGAAGGATAGGTTAATCCTTTTCCTGTTTCTTTATAGGTATCATTCCAAAGAGCAAGAAAATGGTTAAATACAAAGCGACTGCACCCAATGGTTTTAGCAATTAATATTTCTTGTTCTTTATTTGGATAGATACGAAATTTATATGCTTTATTTACTAACATGGGTTGCACCTCACTTTTTGTATGATGCCTACAGTATACTAAAAAACGTAGGCTTACGCCTACCGCCATTCATCTCCCACCTAAAATTGGTGTTTCACACCTTCCCATTTTTGAGGAAGGAG
>NZ_CM000745.1:4915986-4919806 GCF_000161455.1 Bacillus pseudomycoides DSM 12442 | reverse complement strand
TTCTCATATGATAAAAATGGTAAAGAAGTACTAACCCATAAAACCTGGGAAGGAAACGGAAGAGACAGAACTGCTCATTTCAATACAGTTATACCACTTCCGCCGAATTCAAAAAATGTAAAAGTCGTAGCAAGAGAATGTACAGGTCTTGCATGGGAATGGTGGAGAACAATTATTAATGAACAAAATGTTCCATTAACAAATGAAATTAAAGTTTCAGTTGGAGGAACAACATTATACCCAAGTGCTAATATTAGTCATTAGGTAAAAGTGAAGCGCCCTGTAAACAGGGCGCTTTTTCAAATATATCATACTTCTCTATATAATTGTTGTAGCTATCACCTCTCAAAAATAAGTATTTTCTGAACAATCGGGTATTAATCAATTTTCGCTGTTTTTTTTGCTGTAAACTTCCCCAAAAACTCACTCTAGAAACTGTGTCCTAAAAATGTACGTTTTAGATTTGTTGTATGTAGTCTTAAGTGAGCCCTTCAACTCGTCTGTAAAAGTATACCTTTATAAACAGGTAGGGTACCAAAGAAAAAGGCATCTTTACAAGAGGTAGAACCATATAATAAAAAACGTTTCTAATTTTAGAAACGTTTTACTTGTTAGGTATTCTATATTTCTGTTAAAAAAATTTTTAAAAATCAGTATGTTTATAAATTCTCACTGTTAAGAAGTAAGAACCCATAAATATAAGTATGGTAACGATTGAAGCAAGTATAACTAGTTGATTAATAGTAAATTGTGTAGTGAAGCTATATGCAAGGTCAGTAATATTTACATATGCCTCAATTGTTCTCCATAAAACAACAAATACAGGAAAAATAATGCTGACAGCAGCTATCAAATATTTATTGGTAAAGCGATAGAAAAATGGTAAGTAGATAGATGTAAACAACATCGCAGTAAGAATACTAATCACAATTTCCTGTGGAGTTGCAATTTGACCATAAGTCGGAGATACAAACTGAATTATCGCTTGAATCGATAAAGAAAATGACACCACTATAAGCATGAACATCATTGTACCTATATATTTTGACATAATAATTAATTTTCTACTATAAGGAAGGCTGTTAATAAACTTGTGACTATTATTCTTTGCGTCGTAATAATGTAGATTTATCACATAAGAACCAACCGGTAAAACGACCATTAAGTAAAAGCTCCCAAATGTCATAATAAAAAAGCATATGATAATCAAATACAATAATATAATTAATTTTTGCAATCGAAAGTCCTTTAATATTAAATTATACATATTGAATATTCCCCTTTTTTGTATAGTACATAATATCTTCTAACGTCGCTTCTTCAATTAACACATCATTCCCTAGTTGAGTATGTGTATGTAGTGTATTACTTGTAAGTGCTTCAAATCCGATGTTTGTTTCACGAATCCCAATTAATTGTTCCCTGATTTTTGGTGTAAGTAAGGCTGTATCCCCTTTTACAATTGCATATTCTTCAGAAATACTATGCATATCTTTTTCGAACACAATTTCTCCATTATGAATAAATACAATATAATCAGCTATACGGTCTAAATCAGTTGTAATGTGCGTAGAGAAAAAGATTGTTTTATCTTGATCGACCATTAAATCATAAAGGATGTCTAAAATTTCTCTTCGAAATACAGGGTCAAGTCCAGAAGTCGGTTCATCCATAATAATAAATTCGGCATGGTGTGAAAGTGCAAACGCTAGGGAAGTCTTCATTTTCATCCCTTTAGACATCTTTTTCATTTTTATGTTAGTCGGTAACTCAAAGTTTCGTATGTAGGATTGGAAGAGATTTTCATCCCATTTTTTATAAGCTGGAGCAATGAATTTTTTAAGTTGATGAACTGTCATATCTTCATAAAAGTTATTGTCATCATATACGAATCCAATACGCTCTTTAATAGAAACCTGATCCTTTTGATAATCCTTACCAAAAACTTTGATATCCCCACTATCCTTGCTAATAAGATCCATAATTAGTTTAATTGTTGTACTTTTTCCTGCGCCATTTGCACCAATAAATCCTGTTACAAACCCCTTTTTGATGTTGAACGATGCATTTTTTAAGGAAAATCCATTATATGTTTTTGAAACATTTTTCAGTTCTACAATGTTTTCCATTTCTATTCCTCCTCATAAATACGATTAATAATCTGTATTAACTCATCTCTTAATAAATGATTAGCCTTACTCTCTCGAACGATTGTACTGAACTTTTCACGTATTGGATCACTTGGTTCATCTACTTGTTGTTTTTTTGTTTGTTTTGCAACAAATGAGCCTTTCCCCACTATAGAGTAGATGTAACCTGCTTTTTCAAGTTCTTCGTATGCTCTTTTTGAAGTAATAACACTTACCTTCAAGTCCCTAGCTAATGAACGCATGGAAGGTAATGCGTCATCTTCTTTCAATGTTCCATTTGATACTTGTAATATAATTTGGTCAATGATTTGTTGATAAATAGGAGACTTAGACTTATTAGATAGTAAGATTCTCATGATTCAACTCCTTGCGTCTTAAATGCTTATGAACACATTATACACACTATGTACATTATATACAATATATACATTTGGAACGGTGTTAATTTTTCATATAGGATACCGTCACATTGATAAAAAGACGTTATCCTTTCCTATGATTTCTCAGAAAGAATAACGTCTTTTTTCATTTTAGGGGGTATTTTGTCTTGTTAGCTTGATAGCGATGGTGCTACCCCTATTTCTGCTCAAATTTTTTCTTTCTGAGACGAAAAAAATGAGCTGAATTATTATAAATAACTATGAAAGAGAAAATTTTTGTTTTGGAGATACTTCAAAATATTAACTCGATGAGTATGGGGGAAAGGGTGTAGACAAAAATTGTTCTTTCTCTACAGCTAGCTATTTATAAGAACGCATGTTATTTAAACCTTTACTCGGGTATGCAATTTTGCATATCCGAGTAAAGAGGGTTACTGTGTAAAATATGATTAAATTATGTTAAAAAACAATTAAATTTTAGTAAATTTCGTATGTAGATTGAAATAATTATTTTATAATTAGATATATCAAGTTGTAACTATCGCAATTACTTGAAATATATTAAATAATAATTATAGCAATATAACATTTCTACTTACATCAATACGCTATAAATAGATTGTTGAATATAATCGACAAAATTCTACTATTTACGCATTAAAAGTTTAATGTTTTAATAAAGGTGTAATTGGTATGACCACTAAGAGGAGAGAAAATTGTACTAATAAAAGTGCAATAAAGTTGCAAGTAACCTCATGTTAAGGTAATTTTCATAATACTCAGTTAATTTAGTTTAGGAATAATCTAGAATCATCACATTTGTACAAAATGGAATTTTAAGTCTCTACAAAGCAAAAATGATCTTATTTTATTCCGAGGTGAAAGTATAAGCAATGTGCCGTATAATTTCATCTTTTGCAATCTTGTAGGGCTCTTGCTGGCAAAACTAGAAGAAACATTATGAAATTACTTTCAAAAAATTCATGGCAGGGTTAGTTGTAGGAGCAATAGGTTTATCTACCTGGGTTCCTGCAAGTCAAGCAGCAACTCCGGAGAAAAATAAATATTATACTATTCATTTGGAAGCTAATTCAAATATAGGTGATGAAATTTTATTGTTTACTTGTGAAAAACATAGTATTTAAATGAAGGGGAAGTAAGGTCCTTATATTCTATGAGAAGTAAATAATAACGAGAGTTGAACACTCTATTTGAAAGAATTCTCCGTCCTCAAGCGTGTGCAAGGAGAGAGCCTAGCGCTAGGTCATTCAAGATGTATGTATAAGATTC
>NZ_CM000745.1:4915448-4915886 GCF_000161455.1 Bacillus pseudomycoides DSM 12442 | reverse complement strand
ATATTGGAAGCTGCTGTACAAAAGAAAGATAAAGCAGAGTTAAAAGAGGGCATAAATGATTTAATCACTACAATTAATACAAATTCAAAAGAAGTTACAGAAGTAATTAAGATGTTACAAGACTTTAAAGCAAAACTGTATGACAATTCTATAGGGTTTAAAAATAATGTTGGTGGCCCAGATGGGAAAGGTGGATTAACGGCACTATTAGCCGGAAATAATGCCCTAATTCCACAAATTCAAGCTGAAATTGAGAAGCTACGTTCTACTCAGACAGAGCATTTTAACAATGTATTAGCATGGTCAATCGGTGGTGGATTGGGAGCAGCCATTTTAGTTATTGGAGCTATTGCAGGAGCGGTAGTAATTGTTGTGACTGGCGGTACAGCAACACCGGCCGTTATTGGCGGACTTTCGGCTCTCGGTGCAGCTGGTATC
>NZ_CM000745.1:4914271-4915348 GCF_000161455.1 Bacillus pseudomycoides DSM 12442 | reverse complement strand
TTTGATTGTAAAGCGATTTATAGGGAACTTTATGTCACCGGCTGTTTATTTGGTACGTGAAGCACAGTTCATGGATCAAGATGAAACTATATACAGTACAAAAGAGAAAGTTCTTCAAGAGAAGGGATTTTTAAGCGTATTTCACGAGGACATAGAAGAAGGGTCTGTGGAAAGCTTTCAAATCCCTTTCCTATATGAAGGAGACTCATTCCAAATCGTAAAACATGACCTCATTCAGTCAAAAACAAAGAAACCAGCATTCCATACAGAAAGTTCAATTTTAACGTTTATGGAGACCGCCGGTCGCAAGTTAGATGATGACCATTTAAAAGAGTTGATGAAAGGAAAGCGGATTGGAACAGTCGCAACAGAGGAGACGTTTATTCCTAAGCTTGCGGCACGAAATTATATCACAGTTACCAATGGCCAAATTCGTACAACGAAAATTGGTCGTGCATTTGTAGAGAAGTTTCCGATAGATGAAATCAAAAATCCAGCTTATACGGCTGAAATGGAAGGGATGATTCATATGATTGAAAAGAAAGAAATGCCATACGGTGAGTTTGTGGAGAGTACGAATACATTTGTAAAAGAAACGGTTGCAAAGCTAGGAGAAACAGAAGAAAAAGTGGCAGATGAAATGATTTTGAATTGGAATCAACAAATTGAAGTATGCCGTTGCCCATGTAAAAAGGGGAAAATCCTTCATAAAGGAAACTTCTATGGGTGCAGTAACTATCCTGAGTGTGAGATCCGTATGCCAAAGAAAATTAAAGAAAAAGCGATTCCTGAAGCACAAATAAAAAAGCTATTTGAAAGTAAGAAAACGGATCTTTTAAAAGGCTTTAAATCCGGTGAGAAAGAGTTTTCAGCGTACTTAGTATTCCGAGAAGGCAAAGTACAATTTCAGTTTCCAACGACAGAGGAGCTATCTCTAGGGAAGTGTCCAGAATGTAAAAAAGGGGATATTCTTCACCGAAAGACATTTTTCGGGTGCACAGAATATAAAAATGGTTGTAAGTTCATGTTGCCAGCCAAAATCAAAGAAAAAGCGATTCCTCCTTCTCAACTGAAAAA
>NZ_CM000745.1:4913455-4914171 GCF_000161455.1 Bacillus pseudomycoides DSM 12442 | reverse complement strand
TTCCCTTCGCGTAAAGGCTGATCCTTTTCTTCGTTCATTCAACTATTTTTAGCTATTCTTGATTAATTAGAATAACAGCTGGTCCATCTACACGAATTCCACCAACTTCGATTTTTTCATAAGGCTCAACTGTAATAGAAATGATCCCTTCTCGCTTCTTTAATTCATTACTTAATTCTTTTGTTAACATTTTTTTCATGTGTGCACTCCTTCTTACTGCTTAATTTACTGTTGTTATGTAAATGAAATTTAAAATGGTTTCCTGGTCAGGAAACCATTTTCTTGTAGTTGACCATATAGTGTTATCAATTCGTTTATCAATTTTACGTAAAGAAGATAAACAATTATTATTCACTTTTTCAGTAGATGTAAGAAATTCTTAAAGATAGAGATGAGATTGATTGTTTTTTCTTCTAGAAATAATGACTTAGATATATATACCTAAAACAATGAAAGCCCTACCTCTCTTTCATCCTTACGGCTCCTTGTCCGTACCAGTGTGAATCAGGATTGCAAAAATCAAGTGACTATTTGATCGAGTTATTTGATGAAACTTCAAACGTTCGTAAAAAGAAATTTAAATAATAAAAATGGATTAGATTGTAGAAATAACAAAAGAGGTTAATGCTCTAAAAGTGAGTTGAAGAAGTTGAATGTCTTTGAAATGATTTACTTTTAATAATAATCATATTCCCAAAAAATTCAGGATATTTTTT
>NZ_CM000745.1:4912615-4913355 GCF_000161455.1 Bacillus pseudomycoides DSM 12442 | reverse complement strand
AGCAACAAGAACAATCTAAACAGCAAGATCAGCTATTACCTGAGCAAAAACAGCAAGAACAAAAGACAATACAGCAAGATATAACAAAGCAGCCTGGAACAGCAGGTGTAAAAAGTGAGCAACCACTAGGTACTAGTGAAATAGAAACGAATCAACCTACTGTTAAAACAGTACAGGCAGCACCTAAAACACAAGTAGGTTGGGTGAATAGAGATAATAAGTGGTATTATATTCAGCCAGATGGAAAACAGAAAACGGGTTGGCTGCAAGAAGGAACTACTTGGTACTATTTGCAACAAGATGGGGCAATGAAAACAGGCTGGTTGAAAGAAGGGACAACCTGGTATTACTTGCAAAGCAATGGAGCAATGAAAACGGGCTGGTTACAGGAAGGGACAACCTGGTATTACCTGCAAAGTAGTGGAGCAATGAAAACGGGCTGGTTGCAGGAAGGAACTACTTGGTATTATTTAGAAAGCAATGGAGCAATGAAAATAGGCTGGCTACAGCTTGGAGATAAAAAATATTATTTAGAAAGCAATGGAGCAATGAAAATAGGCTGGTTGCAGCTTGGTGATAAAAAATATTACTTCGAAAGCGATGGAGTAATGAAAACAGGTTGGCTGCAGCTTGGGGATAAAAAATATTATTTAGAAAGCAGCGGAGCAGCGAAAACAGGTTGGCAGTCAATTAATGGAGCATGGTACTACTTCAACGGAAGTGGAGCAATGCAAACAGGC
>NZ_CM000745.1:4903444-4912515 GCF_000161455.1 Bacillus pseudomycoides DSM 12442 | reverse complement strand
CAAAAGTGATATCATATCCTCCATACCTCCTTTAGGTAGTTGAGCCTGTATGGAAGGTTAGAAAAAACAGATTAAGGCGCACTATTACAATTTTTTTCAACTACCAGATGTAATACTAACGTAGAAACACATCTAGTACATCCATTAGCACGTACCAAACACTCCCAATTAATAAGCATTTTAGCCCCGCACGTAGCAACCAATCTGGAAGGTAAAGACCTTTCTTTTTTAGTAACTTAATTCCCAAAACTGAAGCACCAGTAACGGCATAAACTACCCCTAGCTCTCCAATGATCGTCACTTTAGTCCCATCCCTTCGGTTTAATAGATAAGTTCCCTTTACGATCCCTGTATAGTTGGTAATCATCTAATAACTCATTCCAACTTACAGCATGTTCATCACCATATAGATCTTCTTCAATTTTTTGACTTAAATAATAATATCCTCGGTACTGTGGGTCTAAATAAACTTCATGTCGTTGCATATGCTCTTGTATAGCGCATATGTTTTCTTCACTTTTAGTACTTTTATACATTTGATTCAATGTTCGAGAGGAATAAAGATACGGTGTACTATACAACATTTGATATTGATTCATATGTCTCACCATCCATATAAAATTCTAAGTACACTAATACATATGAGTGCTATCCATATTATTGAATTTGTACAAAAAATATAATATCTACTCACAAAGGACAGTTATGTATATACGAAGAATGTATGTTGCAACAGGGAAAAAGAGGAAAGAGGTGACGTTGCTTGTTAAAGTCAAAAAAATTCATCATTCCGTTATTAATATTTACCTTGTTGGCTATATTCGTTATCGAAAAAAGAAGAGTTATTTTTCAAGAAGAGAACCCCATACCATTAGCCATAGGAATGTCAAAAATGATTTTTCAAGGGAAAGAAATAGTTGAAATAGAACAAAACGAAGATCGATATTCAGATGTTTCTCTTTATTTGGTAAAACGTAGGAAAATGGAGCCCTTCATAAAGATGCTGGAGAAAGATGGTTGGACATTCGTTGAGCAATTAGAATATCAAAATGCTTTAATTTTTGAAAAGGGGAATCAGACTCAAAGTATTTCTTATAGATACTATACAAGATATTACACGATACTCGACTCTTATTAAGATGAGGTGTACAGTCTTCAAACGGAGAAGACTATGCTATAATATGAAAAGATAACTGTGAAGTTAGGGTGGCTATCCCCTTTTTTCCATTTGGAAAAGAAGGGGGGTGAATACGCCATGGATCTTTTTCTTGAGTTTCTAAAAGAAATTATAAAAGGTGTCGTTCGTGAATCGATTGCACATCTTTTTAAGAGAAATATTTTAGAAAACAAGAAAACCACCCTTTCTTCACGCCGTCGCAAGCAGAGAAAGAGTGGTTTTCGTAAATATAAACGATAATCGATAGCCACCACCTGATGGTAGCAGTTATCCAAAGAGGAGCACATGTTGGTAGCATGTTGCTCTCTTTTTTATTGTATGATTTTATTGACTGAAGTATACCTTAGTTTGTATCTATATTATAGCATGTACAATGAGATTTGCAATCTAGACAAATAACAATGGTTCCTTTTAGTATCGTCATGGTTACAAAAAATATTTCCTTTTGTAATAAACTCTGTATTCTTAAAAAGAAGTGATTCTAAATATCAACATCTGTAATGGTATTATCAATGTTTATTTCCATCACTCTAGGTTCTACAGTTTCCGCTTCACTTTCTACACATACTTGTCTGTTGTGGTCACTCTCTACAGGTATTTGTCTCCCTGTAATCGGGTTGTAGGCCACCTCTACAGGAACCACTTGATCAGTAGGCAGGACTTCTATCCATTGGTCGAAAACTTGGAAGTTCTTATCTTTATTGTTAGGATCTCGATTTAAATCGTTTGGGTCTACACGGAAGCCACCTTGCAACGGATAAAAACCATGCTCAAAGACCTTTTCAACTGGAGTTGAAGTAACTTTGTTATCATCATTAACTTCAGTTTCCGGAAATGTCTGGACTTGATTAGATTCCTCATGTTTCTCAGCGACTTGCATACAAAGAAAATCGATTGCGTTTTTTATGGTAACTGTTTCTTCAGGCTCTAATCCTAAATTTGTTTTGATTTGGTTTAGTTCATCGTCTGAAGCAAGATACTCAGCATTCAGACCATCAACTCCCTCAATATTAGTGTTTTGTAGCCAATTCAAAGCAGCTTGCTCCTTCCCAGGACGAATAGGAATAATTGCTTTAACCCAAGGTGCGTTGAGGAAAGCATTTCGTAAATTGTCACCGTCTAATTGTAAAAGCCAACCTAACGAACTACCCATGGGCGCAGGATTGGACTTTTCCGTAATCAAGTAATTATCTAGCCGCACAGGACTTTCAGACCAAGTAACAAGGTTATCGTTAAGCTGTCTCTTAATTTCCTGTATGTTAACTTCCCTTTTATACGTACGGGGCTTCCACCACTCTGGAGCGACAAAGTACAGCATCTTATCAATATCAAAGATAGAATTAATCAACTCCGAAAGAACGTGACGGCTGCTGTTGGTGGCATTAATGTAATGATCATTTGTCATCAAGGAACTTATCAGCTGACGGTAAATAATAATACGTTCTTCTTCACGTAATTCTTCAAATTTACGCTTATGGATATCTCTGGCAAACTCAACACGCTCCTTAACAGCCTTGTAAAAAGCTTCTTTGGATTTGCGTATATTTTCCTTGTTTGCTGTCTCACCAGCGCGTTTCTTCTCTTTGTTGGCATCACCAATTTCTCTTCTTTTGGCCTCGGTGACTGTATATGTCAATGTAAAACCAACCACGAAGTCTACGCGGTTAAACTTAAGACCACCAGGTTCTGTGATCACACCTACTTCAATCCGTTTATTATCCGTAAACCGAGCACCGAAACGCCAAGCACCTTCGAAGTCTTTACCTGAAGCAGTAATCTGTGCAGCTGGAATAATTCTGTCATCAACGACAACTTCAAATCCTTCTGGCGCCGGTGGTGGATCAATCGTTGTAAGTGTTACGAAGCCGTACATTCTCGTATCATCACCGAAATTCCAGGTCGCATTTGTTTTACAAGGGATCACTTGGTCGGGAGGAATGGGGATTTCCGTTTGATCAGGCACTTGGACGAGATCGGTCGGTTGTGCATAATGAACTAAGTCCGCGAGTCCAAGGTCTTCACCCGGGTTATCAACAAATGTTTCCCAACATAGATAAGTACCGACATCCTGTACTTGTACACCAACCTGTCTCATTTTTCTGCGCAATTCATAGTTAATTAGTTTTTCTGTGTTGTTAGCTAAAATATGACGTTTACTTGACGTGTCTGTGACCTCAGTTACAGTTTTAAAAGTCGTTTTATAATTTTCACGTATTTCGCTTGATAACTTTTCACTCTGTGTTCTCATTCTTTTGTGAGTTGTTTCCCTGGACAACTGTTGTGTCTTGTCCATGTTCAGACTTGCTGTTGCGGAAGCGTCCCCAGTACCCCATGATTGATTCACGGTGGTTGTAAAACCTAACTTAAGATCTTCTTTGTTTTCTTCCTTCACCGCTTCACTTATGTCATCCTGGTCCGTTTTGGCGGTCTCTATTTTTTTCGTTTTTTCAATAAGTGTTTCGATTGTTCTCTCGGTGGTAGTCTTTCGAGTACTAACCTCAATTAATTCTACTGTTGACCCAGGGCTTAGCCACACGTGACTTGTTGGAGTCCCAAGAAATGTATCTAACTCAAAGAAATACTGTCGGAATAAATGAACCATGCCAAGCGGCGACAAGGTCGCGTCTTTCACATCTTTTCTTGGATCGAATGTCAAGTAAGGATCCGTAAAACCAATGTCCTTCCTGTTTAGTGCTTGGAGGAAAGAGTGTCTTGAATCTACGGCCATCTTATCAAAGAAGATATTGTTTAGCTCATTAACGCGACCATTTGCAACTAGCTCTTTGATGACACCCGCGATTTTTGCTTCATTGGTGATACCACTCCTTACTTCCTCTTTACAGTGCTGTAATTTTTCAAATGGCAGTAAAAAGTCCTCTGTATCCGTGTTTTCTTCAATCGGAACAATCTCATTTTGCTCGCAACAGCCAATTGAAATTTCATTGTAATGCTCAAGAACTTTTGTTCTAAGAATTTCCGATAGAAGGTCGTTGTTGACAAGGCGTTGCCAGTCATCTTCCGTAACTGGTATTTTCCCAAAATCTTGAAGTATTTGACTGATTTGCTGAAGTACGATGGAATCCTGAGGAATTAACTTGGGACCAGCAAACCCAGCCGGCCCTAAGTTAGGAGCTGAAATTGTACAGTCATCATTAAAATCAATAGTTATATCATCTTCAAGGTATGGACCTAATCGAGAAAATAAACTTTTATAATCATTGTCGGTATTTTTTTTGATTCGATCGTGCTTCCTTTTAGAGTTCCAGCCAATTAAGGAATGATAAACACCGAATAGCTCACTAGCGTAAGGTAGAACCGATTTATAGGCGAATAAATCAGTTATTCGCTTAATGTTTGACATGTTATGTACCCCTTTCGTCTTAGATAAAGATTATTTATTATGTGATGGCTGTAAATAACTTAGCCGTCTTCAGACTTAAATATCCCCAAATTTCATGGGAGATATGTATTTTTAAACCTATTAAGAGGTTTAATGTAATAGGCTTTTGTGAATCTAAAATAAAGTTTAATTGTTTGTAAAAAAAGGTTGATCAAAATATGATTCATGTTTTGATAAAAGCATTGATAAATCAAGATTTACAGAACATTTTTGATTAATCTTTTTACAAAGCTTCATGTTAGTATCCCATGTCAACACTAATTCCATTATGGTTGCTCAGATAAGCACACAAGGTTAAGATTTGCAAGGGAAGGGCACCTGAAGCATTAGCTAAAGAAGACTTGCAAACTTTCTTTAAATTATAAACAGGTCAAGTTTAACTTCCATTAGTTCAAAAGTATAAAGCTTCCTTACAATTCACAAATTATGAGTACACTACAGAAAAAGCATTGAATTTATTTTCCCAAGACAAGTAAACACTCAAACACATATCGGAGGGATGAAAGTTGAGAATTAATTTTGCAAAATTTAAAGGTATGCTATCCTATGCAAGCGAAATTCACGACATACAATTGGCTATGGAGGCGGCTTAGATGGGGAATAATGATATTGTCAAACCAGTGAAACCTACCCCTGGCACCGTAGCGCCGCCAAAACAGCTAGAACCGCCAACAGTCCTACCACCAAGTAAGATTACACAGCCAGGACAACCATTTACAAATAGCTGTAGCACTGACGCCACCGAGATCGCTAAACTTCCGCATCAAGGAATCGATATTGGGTGGCCCAACGAAGGAATGAAGCGAAAGAAGCTAATCGACAATGCATTGAAATGGTTTGACGGCGCACCCGAGCCTTCGTCAGGTAATATTGTCGTACCCTACATCTATGGCCGTTGTGCATTCGATGACATCGCTGAAGCTCTTGCCACAGCAACATCATCCGACCATCGTATCTATCTGATTGGTTGGCATGTCGAACCGTGGACGCGTATGAAAAATCCACTCAGTGGCACTCCTCCCGTGAACACACTTCTTCAAGATTATTTGAAGAACACGAAAGCACAAGTCCGTGGTTTGTTTTGGAACACGCCGTTCAAAGGTAAACCTGGTGACAACAAGGCGATTGCAGACTTTATTAATAGTCTACCAAACGGCGTCGCTCTTGAAGACGACCGCTTAGTTCCAGGCGATCTACCCAATCGAGGTCCGAACGCTCACCATCAGAAACTCGTCGTCATCAGCGGAAACTCTGGTCTTGTGGCTTTCCTCGGTGGAATGGACTTGAACAATACACGTGTTGACGTGGGCGGGATGTCGCCCTTGCATGACGTACATATCCGCTTGAACGGCCCATCCGTAGCCGAAGCCCTCAGCGTCTTTCGCGATCGTTGGATGGATCATCCATCAACGCCCGCGCTGGATAATATTAAATTCCAAATGACTCCGAATGCTGTGAGGAAAGATTTTTCACGTGTCGCCGCATTACAATCGAGAGACATGGACACGTGCACAGTGCTAGGAGGAAAAGTCAAACCGAGAAGGATGCTAGTTTCAGTCGGGCGAACCTTTCCAAATCTCACGAAATTCAAACCTGGAGACTCATATAAGTTTAAAAATCCCGACCAGTCTGCTTGGCAACTTGTCAAAAACGGCATCACCAATGCACGAGAGTACATCTATATCGAAGATCAGTACCTTGTAAGTCGCCGTGTGAAGGACGCTCTTGTCGCAAAATTGAAGGAGCCAAGCTTCAAATTTCTCCTCATCCTGATGAGTAACTCACAACATTTTGAGAGCAGCGACAATATTGATAAGAACGAATTTCCCTATCTAATTGGCGTGCGCAACGAGTTTCGTACCGACTTAAAGAAAATCGACCCACAGCGTAAAAAATGGCGCATGTTTAGCCTAAAAGAAACAAAGGATCCGGGCCGTAGACCCTGGTGCGGCGACTTTGTACACTCGAAGCTCTGGATAATCGACGACGAGTATGTAGCTGTTGGGTCAGCAAATTGCGATGATCGTGGATACACTTACGACACTGAGATTATGGCAGGCATTACGGAAGAACCATTAGAACGTGCGGCAGGAGGAAGATTCGCTCGCGATCTTCGAATCGCACTCTGGCGTAAACATCTAGGCCTTCCTCATGCCCAGTTCTTTGATATAGCCACCGGGTTGAAGCATTGGCTGAACCCTCCCCCATCTGCTATGATTTATGATTCCTCTGACCTTGAGGAGAGCCCGCTCTTAGACAATACAAAAGGACTAACACGAGAGGACTCAAATGCAAACTTTGCCTGGACCCATTTGCTAGATCCTGACGCGGACAAACTCTGATTTCTGATAGCCTTTATAAAGGTGTACCACTTGAGATGAGGGCGCAATATACTAAAAAAACATTAGAAAAAGAGAAAACCACTCTATTTTCACGCTATCGCAAGCAGAGGAAGAGTGGTTTTCATAAATATAAATGATAAGTTGATTCCCTTTCACTTCAGAAAAATTTAAACTTTTTGTATTTATATTTGTACTTCCATTTAACTCAATTAAAAATATCTTATATAAATATATATCTTATATATATTTAAGATATAAAGATAAAACTTATATAGGGCTAGTAAATATGATTTTATCCTTACTGTAACAAGGGATTTGAGCATACCATAGCACAAAAAATCATAAATAGAAGAATCTAACAACACAAAATTAGCTATTAGTACGGTATAAAACCTACAAATAATCATAAATAGTATCATATATTTCTACATAAAAAATGAAACAAATTGATGCATTGTTAAATATATTTATTCAAGTAATAAATTTTCAATTTATCCACCGTATGTCCACAATTTCTTAATATTTACTCACAAAACATTCACAATATAGGTTAACTAATCAACATAATTAGAATTTGTCACATAACTCACATAAATATTGATGATTTTTGATAGGTGAAGTACTAAAACCCCTTTATTTCAATAATAATTACATAATATTATTCACATTAGATTTTATTTATCTACATACCCACGAAATTTAATGTTTTTCTTATGATTTTTTGTAGGTATTTGAATGTATTTTAGATAAAAATAATGTGTTTATTTAAACATAGATGTGGAAAATTAGTTAATTGCAGTACAGTTTTGTATAGGAATGTATAAAAAAAGACTCTATTATGAATAGAATCGAGTAAAGGTGTCTATAAGGAGAAATCAGTGTAGGGTTTTTAAATAATGGAACCAACACGAATAGCCCTCTATTTATATTTTTTTCAAAAATAGAGAGCGGAGTATCGTTAATTTGTTTCTATTACCTCAAGTACTTGTTCAGCTGTCGTTACTTGAATACCAGCGCGTACTAATTGTTCAAATGCACGAATAAACGTAATCAAATTGAACTCATTCGGCACTTCAATAACGCGAAGTGTTTCTTTAGGTAATCTATCTATCTTTTCAATGAACAATTCGCGAACATCACTCGGAATAAAGCGATCTTTATGTCCTCTTGTTTTTAGAAGTTCACGTATTTCTATTTCTAAAGCTATATAAGCATTTAGATTTGCACCTTGTTCATAGGCGTATTTTCTAAACAATGTTTCTTCTTGATATTTTAAATAGTTACGGTGATACGATTCCTCTGTAACTGGTACAGCGAATTTGGATTTTAGTAACTCATATGTTTTACGGAACAACTTTTTGATGTTTCGAAGAGAGTACATAGAGAAATGCAATCCAAAATCAAATACAGCTTGTTCCTTTTGTTCTTTTGAAACATGTTGTGTAATAAGAGGGTAAATGCCTTCTTTTGCCGCTGTATCAAGAATTTGATATTGTGATGTTTGATTTAATATTTTTTTCAGCGTATACACTAACTTACTTGGATATTCTTCATTACGATCTATCATGTCACGTAAGCTGCGAATGACACTTCGAATTTGTCGATGACAAGTATACTTAAGTACATGAATAAATTTATTCATGTCTTGTGCAAATTCACCGATATTCAGTTCTTGTAGCACAGATTCAATAAAACGAGCTTTCCGTGCATACGTAACCTTTGGGGGAAATGGATCACGATACTGTATTTCCCCAGCTTCTTTTGTACATAAGAAATCTGTATGTAAGGATAGATATAAAGTCGTATATCTTTTTTTATTTTTACTCCCTTTTTGCAACTTGCAAATTTTGAATAGGGGAGTCCCTGAACATGGCAATGCAGTTGTTAATTCTATCATAACCGCACGGATTTGATGTGGGTATTTCTTATGTAAAAAGCGGTACATTCCGCCAAAATGAGTTGTATTTCCTCTTTCATCCTGTTTATCTAAGGAACGTTTAAGCGTCGTTTCGCTGTACTGTTGCATAGCAATGTCCAAGAATAGTTTCTTAGCCGCAACTGAAAGCTCAAAGAAAGCTTTGGTAAATACGACTGGGCTAATATACACATAGGAATTTACCTTTTCAGTTTCTTCATTCATAAAATGAGTTAA
>NZ_CM000745.1:4903079-4903344 GCF_000161455.1 Bacillus pseudomycoides DSM 12442 | reverse complement strand
TGACGTACGGCTGGATAAGAATACCTGGCAGCCGCAAGTACTTCCATAGCTTTCTTTTCTGCTATGCTGATTGAGATGTTTTTATTGGTATTCTTACGAATCTGATTCTTCATGACCGTTTTGGAAAGATTTTGAACAAAATCTGGGTGAGGGAATAATTGAACAAAGTTTAAAAATAAATCTGACTTAGTTGTGAAAATCTGTTCCAATTCCGGAAATGTCAACTGAATGACTTTATGCATCCGGCTACGAATCAAAGATAATT
>NZ_CM000745.1:4902065-4902979 GCF_000161455.1 Bacillus pseudomycoides DSM 12442 | reverse complement strand
GGAAGAAAGTTCACCGACAACATCAATTGTAAAAATCCCGGTTGTATTAGCAGAGAGAACAATTCAAGTTGTTGTAGAAGCAAATATTTCATTGGATCCTTTGGCAATCGAAATTAAACGTGTGTTGAAAAATGTATTTTTAACACACTGTAAGTTAGTTCCTGTAGCGTTTACGTCGGTACCAGGTACCAATTATCGCCGAGTCACAAGAGCAAAATTATTTGTAGAGGGCTATATTCGAAATAACATTGAATATGTTGCCGATCAGTATAATGGATTATTGTATAGTCGGATTGTTAATATCTCGTTTTCTAGATTCCTAGATTTGACAGCAGGTGATTTTATAACACAGCCTTTATTGGTAGCTTTTTTAGATACTACATCCCACTTGATTAATCCTAAGGGTGTCTATTTACCCCGGTTAGATACAAATTCTTTTGGAAATTTAGTTTTTTACAATAAACAACCGTATTGTGAATTAGTCAGAGCTAATTTTTATGAGTTTGATTTTTCACCATGTTTAACAAACTTGAACAAGTCATGTAGCGAACTTCGTAAAACAATCGTACTAGATCTTACTTTGAACATCTTACAAGTACAGCAAGTACAAGTTTAAAAAATAGACAGACATCGTCTTTTTTTATAATAAAAGTTGATGTCTTTTTTTTTATTATAAAACATATATAATGTTGAAACGATTATGTGTTTAAAAAATAAATAAGTCTTTCAATTCATCAGTTAGGAAGTGATTGACGATGAATAAGCCATGGATTAGTAATAAAATGATAGATAAAATTTTTTCTGAGCATAAAATAATCTCGGAGCTGGAAGTGGAAGAAAGTTCACCTTCAGAGATCGGGATGGAAGAAAATCTATTTACAGAGAGTGAAGTGGAAGAAAGTTCACCTTCAGAG
>NZ_CM000745.1:4901681-4901965 GCF_000161455.1 Bacillus pseudomycoides DSM 12442 | reverse complement strand
GGCATCCATCGCATCATACCTCTATCCATGATGTGTATTCCCCCTTAGGCTTTATGCCCACCAATTTTATTGTTTCTCTCACGTTGCGTAGCTCCTTGAATGTAACTGATGCCTCTCATAATCGAGTTTTTACCATACCTATTCCGGATACTATCCATTGTTTTTGCTAATTTCCTTTGAGTATCTTTTCTTGAAGTATCTTCAAACAAAGACATTTGAATTGCATCATCCCTGGTCAAATTCTTTAAAGTTATATGTATTTGTCGTACTGGATGACCAGAATG
>NZ_CM000745.1:4900447-4901581 GCF_000161455.1 Bacillus pseudomycoides DSM 12442 | reverse complement strand
TATACTTGGAATACTCTTTTCCTCTGTTTCTTCCGTTGCATTCGTAGAAGTTTTAGTAACTTCTGTTTGTATTGTTCTTGAAACACTCGATTTAATTGATAGAGATGATTCTCCAAATTTCAATCCTAAGTCTGATCCAAAGCTCATTGCAAGCGTATCAGACATCTTTTTTTGATCTATCTCACTTACACCTGATTTAACTGTATATTTACTAGTGGCACCAGCAGGAATAATTTCTGAGCGTACTTTCTCCCAATATTCTTCTTTTACTAAGACATAATATGGTGAATTGTGTATTTTTGTATAATCACTCGCACCATTATCCTTTACCATGATAGATGGTATTAAAGATGCCCCAACAACAACAGAATTTGACGTTTGAGGTAATTGTTGATCAATAGCCCCACTTGTATTATAATCTGGAGCATTGGGTCTAGTACCTACAGTTGGTAAGGTTGGTAATGAAAAAGTACTGCGAGCAGCTGGAATGTGAAATAACCTGTCATTATCAGAAGGATTTGATTCATCCAAATCTACATAATCTTTATATCCATACAATTCCATCCCCCGCCCAAGATGCAACTTTCCCAGATCCTTGGTTTACAATTTCAAAATTATTATTTCCCTTGTCTCGTAAATACCATTGTTCATTAGGGNCACCAGTCCAACTCGTTTGTCGCAAACCCTCATTATTGAAAGAGGGGATATTACGAACACCATCACTACCAATGATAGCACTACCAATCCCTACAGGTTTCCACTATTTTTATTTACGATTGCATATGCTCCTCCATCAAGTGGGAAAAATACAAATTGTTCATTGTCACCACGGGCTCCATCCCATAGAACAATACCTGCATCATCAGATTGCCATCCTTTATATACATCCCAAGCTATGTTTGATTAGCTGCCAAATGAATAGTATGATATTCATTATTCGCTGGAGCTGCTGCTTGACTTGAAGGAGCCCAGATAGATAGACTCATTGCTCCTACACCTAACCCTGCCATGACTTTTTTTGATATTGATTTCATAATATTTCCCCCTAGTTTTGTCGGTAAAATCCCTACAAGATTACAAAAGATGAAATTATACTGTACATTGCTTATACTTTTATTGCGAAATAAAATCACT
>NZ_CM000745.1:4897119-4900347 GCF_000161455.1 Bacillus pseudomycoides DSM 12442 | reverse complement strand
AAAAAAGTAACTACCTATACNTANGTNTTCTTTTTTATTTTTTATTAGGGGTAAGGTATTCTATGAGATTCATAGAATACCTTATTGCATTTTATTATATAGAATATATCGGAAGAATTGTATATGATTTCCAAGTAATTTGTGAATAATTTGTGAATATTTAGATCATTACATATTTATATTAATAAGATTATATATCATTTCAAATAATTTTTAATTGAAAAATAAAATTTATTTGAATAATTATGCTCTTGCTATATACCTATGAGAACATTATTCGTATAATGGAGAAGCGTGAGTAAAAATTGGTATTAAATTTACATATAGAGGTGGAAAGAGAATGAATGCGCGGCTATTGGAACTCATTGATGTGAACACAATAGAAACCATGGCAGAACAATTTTATAAATTAACAAACATTTCACATCAACTTCTTGATCAAAATATGGAATGTGTTTTTTCATTTGGTATGAATCAAGAAGAAAATATACAACTTACAAAAATTGAAATCCCTATCTTTTTACATGAGCAACACCTTGGATCATTTATTGTTTGTGCAATTAAAAATGACATCCGTACTTGTTATAAATACTTCGAAATGCTTTCAAATCTCATTGTAGATGGTGCAATGAATAAACTTCAAAACCAAACAAAAAATATACATTTACTTTCTCAAAAAGAAGAACAGCTACATACAATCTTACAAAATATGCCCATTATGGTCGATGCTCTTGATAAAAATGGGAATTTTATATTATGGAATCGTGAATGCGAGCTCGTAACAGGCTATGCTGCAGAAGAAATCGTTGGAAATCCCAAAGCACTTGAACTGTTATATCCTGATGAAAGTTATCGCAGACAACTTCAAAAGAAATTTTCGATTCGCGGAAAAAGTTTTCGAGATTGGGAAATGAATTTAACATGCAAAAATGGGGAAATAAAAACAATCATGTGGTCAAATATTTCGGAGCAGTTCCCAGTACCTGGTTATAGTTATTGGGCAGTTGGAGTTGACATTACTCATCGAAAAGGAATTGAAGAGCAATTAAAACAGCAAACTTCTGAGTTAGAGCTTATTTTTAAAGCATTACCTGATTTGTGTTTCTTAACTGAGGCTGATGGAACAATTATAGACTATAAAGCAGGTTCACCAGCTAAGTTTTACGTACCTGCAGAATCCTTTATGGGGAAGAAATTTTATGAAGTCTTGCCATCACCTGTAGCACAACAATTTCAAGAAGCAATTCATCAAGTACAACAAAAGGAATCGACAGTTATTGTTGAGTATCCGTTAACACTTAAAGGAAGTGTTAGTTTCTTTGAAGCTAGATGTTTACCACTCTTACAAGATAAGATTATGATAATCGTTCGAGATATTACCGAGCGGAAAAAGACTGAGGAGTTATTGAATAAATCAGATACACTTGCAGCAATTGGGCAGTTAGCTGCAGGGGTAGCCCATGAAGTCCGAAATCCATTGACAGTGATTAAAGGATTTATTCAATTATTTCAGATTAATCAAGAAGATCAAGATAAATATTTTGATCTTATGCTATCAGAAATCGAAAGAATTGAAGCTATACTTCATGAGTTTTTATCGATTGCAAAAACTGATGTCATTTCAACTGAAAAGAAAAACCTCTGCTCGATATTAAAAAATGTCGTTTCATTAATCAACACGAAGGCAATCATGACAAATATTCAAATTGATCTGCATATAGAATCAAAAGAATTAATGATTGATTGCTGCGAAAATCAATTAAAACAAGTTTTTATTAATATTTTACAAAACTCAATTGAAGCAATGCCAAATGGAGGAGAAATCTCTATTTATGTAAAAAAATCAGAGCGTGAAGAAGTTACGATTAATATGGTTGATGAGGGCGTAGGAATTCCTGAAGAAAGAATTAAAAGACTTGGTGAACCTTTTTATAGTACGAAAGAGAAAGGAACTGGGATTGGACTAATGCTCAGTTATAAAATTATTGAAAGTCATCAAGGAAGAATTAGTATTATGAGTGAGGTAGGAATAGGAACATCAGTTACAATCTATTTACCAATGTTTCAAAGTGAGCAAGTTACTTCTTGTGCAGCAATGTTACCTATAACAGGGGCTTTATGAGGATATTACTTTCTGGTTCATATAATAATAGAGTTAAAAAGCTATCTTATGATTTGTAAGATAGCTTTTGTTATATATTAATTTATTTTGAGAGTTAAAGAGTTCTTATAAATTATACAGTTGTTTATCTATTATCCAGCGAATTGTACAGCAGTTTTTGCATGTAAAAAAGCAGTATCAAATACAGGAATAGAAATGTCTTTCTGTGAAATAAGTAACGGTATTTCTGTACAACCTAATAAAATTCCTTCTGCACCATTTTCAATAAGTTTTTGAATGATTTGTAAGAAACGTACTTTAGATTGCTGTGAAATAATCCCTTTACTCAATTCTTGAAGAATGACATGATGAATGAAATTTCGTTCATCTTTTTTCGGAATAATTGTTTCAACACCATAATTAGCTAGTCTTGTTTTATAAAAGTCCTGTTCCATTGTTTGTTTTGTTCCAAGTAAACCAATCCGTTTCACATCATGTTCAACAATTTCTTCAGCACTGACATCACCAATATGAAGAAGGGGGATAGAGATTGCTTGTTCTACTTCTTCCGCAAATTGATGTACTGTATTTGAGCACATAAGTATACAATCTGCACCGGAACACTCTATTTTTTTTGCTACTTGAACGAGTTGATTTTGCACTTCCTCATATTGTTGATTTTGTAATAAATTTGTCACTTCGCCAAAATCCATGCTATATAGAACAAGCTTTGCATTATGATTATACTGAGATAGAGTTAGTGTATTAATATGTTTATAATAAAGAGACGTTGATTCCCAACTTAATCCACCAATTAATCCGATTACTTTCATGTCAAATTCCTCCCGTTAACATGTTTTGTTATGCTAATTATTCCATAATTCCGATAAGAATACAATGATTTATTAGATTGTTTTAAGAAAAATAAAAATAGTGAGAAAAATATTGAAATTAACTTGCGTTAATGCAATAATACAAATTACAAACGAATACTTATCCAGAGAGGTGGAGGGAACGGCCCTATGAAACCTCAGCAACCCCTATTTATTCATACAAATAGGAAGGTGCTAATTCCGCAAAAGACATATTGTCTTTTGAAAGATAAGAGGATCATATCTCAATAAAAA
>NZ_CM000745.1:4895832-4897019 GCF_000161455.1 Bacillus pseudomycoides DSM 12442 | reverse complement strand
AAAATATTAAGAGCGTGTTTTGAGCAATCTTTTTTTCAAAACACGCTCTTTTCTATGAACGTTTATCAAGGTTATTAGTATCAATTTGATCAAACTTTATTTTAAAGCAACAGGGGCGATATCATTCTAATTATAAATGTAGTTAAACTTAACTCAAGTTAAACTGTTTGCTATATTCTTGATTGATATTTAATAGTTCCTTAGCAGGTACAATCTTTTTATCTGCTTTTTCTAACTGTAATTCATTAGACCATAAAAATGGATATATCAATATGGCCTCATCGAATTTCATAATTTCAGAGTCCTCTTTCCATGTATTCCATCTCAGGGTACTATAAAATTCATTCATATTCCCTTGTGCAATCCAAGTTATAAATTCTGAATATTTCATATCTAATGACTCCCACTCTAATGTATCAGGAGCAAAATACCAAATATGGCCTACACCAATAGAAAACTTACCCGCATTTAATGCGAAAACGCCCCCGACAATATCATCTGCAACTATTAGCATTTTATCAATCTTTGTAGCAACTTCATCTTTGTTAACTAGATTATATGAAAGTATCCCTCTATTCTTTTCACTGTCAGAACCAAGTATTCTAATCCAATCATCGACTATTATTTCTGATGTATTATATACTATTGAACCTAGTGCGGATTTTGATGGTATTTGCAATACTTCCAAAGTGTTTTTCCCGTTTGTTGTTTCATTGATATTCAACTTTATTTTTTTGCTCGAATCAGTAAACATATTACTGATTTCTTTCCATAGCCCATTATTTATAGTATCCATTTATTCTCTCCCTTTTTAGTCATCAGTTACTTTATATTTTATTTTTGTTCCATTTTTACTTTCAATTTATCAAGCATTTTATATTGTTGTTCTAAAGTTTCTTTAATTGTTTCTTTGGAAAATCCAGCTTTTTCAAAATCAGATACAATATATTTCAATTCATCTTGTAAGGTAGAACTCCATCCTGAAAAAACATTGCGGATTTAATTATAACAATAAATGGTTAAAATCCCCTCGAAAATACAGTTCATGTCATATGTGTTTCTCGTAGTTCTGAACAGGGAAACAAGAATTAATCTGATATAACGTAGAGGTAAAGAGGGGAGAGGCTTATAATAGAAGAAATATAAAAAAGTGCTAACAAGTTTGCAAACGAACTTGCTAACACTTA
>NZ_CM000745.1:4893430-4895732 GCF_000161455.1 Bacillus pseudomycoides DSM 12442 | reverse complement strand
AAAGAAGGTCTCCATCCGAAACTGTATTTCTGGTAACGGGAATGTAGGTTGCATGAGGAAATGCGGAAACAGAGGACAAATGCATGGTCCGGAACACTGCTAGGAGAAGATAGGTATGGTAAACGAGAGTGAAGGTTTGTAAGCTTCGTAAACGTTAGCTCAAGATAATGCATGGCTTTGCTTGGGTATTGGCAAGAGGAAAAGTAGGGTCATAATACTACTGTGCTGCGTCCCGCATCTTGCTCGGAGTAAAGAACCTGCCTAACCCTATCGCATCTGTGGAATGTGGAACTTGGTAAGCCCTATGTTATCTGTATAAACAGTAGAGAGATCGAAAGGTCAAACGATGTAACAGAGGGTATGGGATATGGGAGAAAGCAAATGCCGTTATACCGAAAGGTAACAGGAAAGCAAAAATGTATAACTGAACGGATACTGTCGTCCTTTTGAACACATTATGACAGACTTGAAAGAGGGCCCACTTCCCATAGGTCTTCAACACATAAATACATTTGTGGTTAACTTTTGATGAAAAGGAGCGTGCAGTTATGAACACCTCAGAACGAGCGTCGGCGCACGCTTCATATACAAATTGGAATTCAGTAGATTGGCATACAGTCCAAAAGTATGTGATGAAGCTACGACAAAGAATTTATCGTGCCGAACAACAAAAGAAACTTAGAAGAGTCAGGAAACTTCAACGATTACTCCTACGGAGTGAAGCTAACTTACTGTTGTCCATTAGAAAAGTAACACAACAGAATAACGGAAAGCGTACCTCTGGAGTAGACGGTTATACAGCACTTCATTCTGGAAAAAGAAACGAATTATACCGACAGCTAAAGAGGCTCAGTATATTTCAACATCTTCCCAAGCCAGCGAAACGAACCTATATCGCTAAAAAAAACGGAAAACTGAGACCTCTCGGTATTCCAACTATCAAAGACAGAGTCTATCAAAATATGGTGAAAACGGCGCTAGAACCGCAATGGGAAGCACGATTTGACCCCGCCTCATACGGGTTCCGACCGAAGCGGAGTACACACGATGCCATTAGTAATATCTTTAATAAGATTAACACAAACAGTAAGAAAAAGTGGATATTTGAAGGTGATTTTAAAGGATGCTTTGACCATCTAAGTCATCATTGGATACGAAAACAAACTTACAGTTTTCCAGGAAAAACACTGATTCAGCGATGGTTGGAGGCTGGATATATAGATCAACATTCTTTCTCTGAAACAAAGGAAGGAACTCCGCAAGGAGGAATTATATCCCCGCTTCTAGCTAACATTGCATTACACGGAATGGAGGAGGAACTTGGCGTTATATATCGAAAGACATATAAATCCAATGAAAGCTACGCAATTCATCCTAAATGCAAAATAGCGATTGTTCGATACGCGGATGATTTCGTTGTCTTAACAGAAACGAAACAACAGGCTCAATCCATATATGAAAAGATACAACCGTACTTGAATAAAAGAGGACTTGAGCTGAGTATTGAAAAAACAAAGGTGACTCACATTGAAGAGGGATTTGATTTCCTAGGTTTTTCCGTACGTCAGTACAAAACGTGGAAAGGGAATAAATTACTGATTAAACCCAGCAAAGATAGCGTTAAGAAGGCAAAGGAAAAGATAAGGAATACGTTCCGCATCATGAGAGGACAGCCTATTGGGGAACTCATTAAAGTGTTAAACCCAATTATTAGAGGGTATGGACAATATTGGAGACATGTCGTATCTCAAAAGACATATGATAAAATCGGTCATTATATTTTCGAGAAAATATGTAAACATCTTATCCGATTGCACCCTAAGAAATCATGGAAATGGATAAAGAAGACTTACTTCAAAAAGCCTCATCACGGAGGCAAGGAATCTTGGACTCCGACCTGTCCTCTAACAAATATCCAGCTCTTACAAATGCCTTGGTTTAAAATTAAACGGCATGTGATGGTCTTATATAAGAACAGTCCCGATGACCCTACTCTTAAAGAATACTGGGAAAAGCGAGACCGTAAGGTCTTTGATGGAACAAATACCTTAGATAGAATTAAACTGGCGAAAAAACAAGGGTATCGTTGTGCGTTATGCAGACAACCACTACAAAATGGAGAAAAGGTTATTATACGTGATTTACCAATACACTCAAATAAGGTTACAAAGCTAGTACATGTACCTTGCATCAAGTAAGAAGTTGTTTGGATAAAAAGAAGGCTTGAGCCGTATGACGGGAAAGCTGTCACGTACGGTTCTTAGGAGAGTTAGGGGCAGTGATGCCCCTCGCTTATCCGACT
>NZ_CM000745.1:4891797-4893330 GCF_000161455.1 Bacillus pseudomycoides DSM 12442 | reverse complement strand
TGTCAACTAAGTTTTTTATTTCGTTTGTCGCGTTTTTCGTTGTTGCTATCGGCGACTCGTATAATATTACACCTGTATATTGAAATAGTCAATGATTTTTATATAAAAAATTGTTTTTTATCTCTTTTATAGATAAACACTCACAGATTATTAATCTTTTATTCATACACCCTTTCCATTCCTATAGACTCAGTACCTCTAAAAGAGAAAAAAGTAAAACTATTTATCCCTACTAGATATTATAAATGCGTACTCAAGGAGCCTTCATTCTATTTCAGAGTCAAAAGAATGGCAATACTTCATTAGCAATTTGTTTTTTATCAAATAATTTCACTTCAAACATCCTTGGATTATCATCCCTTTGTTCATTATTATAAATGCAGTATATAAATGTATAATTTAGTATTGTATTACACGGGTTCCCTACTCTTCCTGTATGCTCCTCTAAACCAACTAAAAAGAGGGCATGCCATTCGATGCATCCCCCCTTTCATATTCTGGCATTAATATGTTTTGTACTTCCTATCTTCTGTAGTTTGTCGATCAACGGATTTCATTAGAGTACTTAATTTACCTTTATCCGCCCAGATAACCCCAAATAAAACTAGACATCCTCCTATTAATATCTTCCATGTTAAAGATTCTTTTAATAAAATAACCGAAGCAATAATACTTATAAGTGGTAAAGCATTTAAATACAACCCACTTACTGATGCCGAAATTCTTTCTAGTGCCTTATTCCAAAACCAATAAGCTAGGATTGTTGCACAAACAACAAGGTATGTAAAACTAAGCCCTGTCTTCCATGTTTCTATTTGAGGTAGACCATAATAAAAAGTTTCGATAACTGCAAAGGGGAATAGAATGATTGCCCCTATGATTAATGTTAACGTTGTAAATACTTCGTTTGATAGATTCTTTTCTTGTTTTGGTCTTTTTAATAATATTGTATAGAAAGCAAATAAAAAAGTACTTAATAAAATAAGTATGTCCCCAACTAGAGAAGCGCTTTGATTATCATTACCAGATGGAATGGTAATACATATTACTCCTATAAAACCTAATATAATTCCAATCCAATAGTTTAACTGAATCTTTTCTTTTAAAAACAGTGCCGAGAAAATAATTGTAACTAAAGGTAAAGCAGCATCAATGATGCTAACATGTAATCCACTTGTTAAAGAAATCCCATACGAGGTAAACATAAAATATCCCGCCACACCAGTAAAAGATAATACGCTTATCCTTTTCCACGGAACATCCCTATTAACAATACTTTTTCGTAGCTGCTGAAAAAAAAACAATAGACATATCCCGCCAGCAAAGCAAAGACGAAGAAATAATAGGGTGAATGGCTGAATTGACTCTAACGCCCATTTTGTCGGAGCAATTGCTATCCCCCATAGTATAATCGCAATTAATAGCATACTTATTCCTTTAATGTTTTTCTCCCCCTTTTCATATATGTCTCTTCATACCATATGTAGACATAAAAGTCCCATTGGAATTTTTTTCTTCGATCATTCGCTTATT
>NZ_CM000745.1:4885893-4891697 GCF_000161455.1 Bacillus pseudomycoides DSM 12442 | reverse complement strand
GTTTTCAGCAATAAAGGAACAATCTGAAGGATTAAATGAATTGTATGAAAAACAAAGCCATATTCCAATGCCGATTTTAGATGAACAGCAATTAGATACTATAAATGATACTGTTTGCGAGGCAATGGCTACAAATAATCCAGTAAACATCTTATATCATAAACAGAATAAGTTTTATCGTATCTCTGGTTATATTCATTATTATGATATGTCTTGTAATGAATTAAGAATAATGGGTGAAAATGAGAGAATTAAATATATAAAATCTATGTGTATTGTGGATATAAAAATGCTTTAAAAAAGTTACATTGTAAATTAGTTGGACAGAAAAAAGTCTACAATGTTATGTAGACTTTTTTCTGTCCAATCGAATTATATTTCTATACCTATAGGGGTACCGCCAGCATTTCGGAAAAAAACCACGCTAAGGATTTTTGAACCATTTTAACGCTAATTTAAATTGTGTTGTATTCGAAATTAGACCATTTCGATAAGTTGTGTTGCGTTAATACTCATTTACATTAATCTTTTTTAGTTCTAATACAACACAACTAACATTGTGTTGTATTAGGCGCTAGTTAAATTTAAAAGACTTCATTAAAATAAAGTATAATGTAGATTTTAATTTTTTAATGGAGGAAAAATTATGGAACGAGTCGATGTAGTATATGCACTTATTTATGATGATACAAACAGAAAAATTCTTATGGTCGGAAACAAACGTGAAAATGGTAGTGAGTGGAGCCTCCCAGGAGGGGCAAGAGAAAATGGAGAAACCTTAGAACAGGCAGTTATCCGTGAGACATTTGAAGAAACAGGGTTAACGGTTGAAATTAAAGATGTATTTGCTATTAATGAAAAGTTTTTTCCACATGCACATGCTGTAATATTCACCTTTGTAGCTAGAATAGTCGGAGGCGAAATATCTATTCAAGACAAAAATGAAATTACTGATATTAGTTGGATAAACATAAAAGAAGCTGAAGAAATTATGTTTTACTTTCCTGATGGCGTTCATAATTTATTAGAAAAAGGACTAGTAGCTCCTTACTACTTCCAAACTAAGTAGAACAAAAAGAGCAATTAAGTAGTTTAAAACATTTAGAAAGCTAATTCTATCTATATATTAAGAAAGAATTAGCTTTTTGGTATTTATTTTTCTTAGCGTGGTTTTTTTCCGAAATGCTGGCGGTACCCCCTATATGAGTAGAGTCTTAACGGACATTTTTAAAGCTCTAAATTTTCTTTACTTACTTTTGCAATATATTTCAAACAATCTATTACTGGATAATGAATCAATGCTTTAGGTTGGGAAAACTTGACGCCCTCTTTTTCAAGCAAATTGACAAGTTGTTCGACGGTCATCTCTTTGCGTTGTATCTTATTGAAGTATTGTATCACAATGCTTTTCCAGTTATAAGACGGACTTTGGAAGTAGCCTTCTCCTTGTACAGTATGATTATAAATCATATCCAGTTTTTCTTGTCTCCTTTTCTTTTGTAGATGTTTTTCCATTTGGCTCATCTTCATTCACCTCATTTTTTAGTGAAAATCTGTATTTCGCCCCCTCTTTAATAAAATAACGTGATTCTATTTGTTACACATTAATTTCAGCAACAATTAGTTTTCTTCCCTTTTTGCTATAACCTGTTTCGAGAGAGAGTATCCAATCGTGAAGGTCATTCCAATCATATCTCAGATTTAATAATTCGGCAGGGAATTTGTTTTCAAAGTCATCTCGCCAAGCATACATTCTTTCTAATGCATTATCTAGCCTTCCAAATTTGTATAATGTAATGTTTTTCTTTTTCCCGTTATCTCTAAGTGCTTTTGTTAAATATACATAAACCTTCCCTTTCGATCGGTTAAATGTAAGAAATCCAACATTTCCTTTCAAACTGTCCCTCCTCTTCATATTCCGACCACAACACCGAAAAGTGAATTGTGGCCGGAACTATATGTTTAGTATTTATTATGAAACTTGTCTTTTACGAACACGAACTTTTTTATAACGACCATGCTTTACAACATGGCGAGTATCTATTTCTTTATATTTCTTAGTTTTAAGCATTTCTGAAATATCCACGATAATTGTATTAGTTAAAATGTTTACTACATAACCAGTTAATTTTATTGAAGGGTTCTTGCGATGCGGAAATTGTACAAAGTCACCAATTTTAATTGTTGGAACTGAAATAGTCTTTTCCATAAAAAAGCCTCCTAAACTGAAATGTTATAGATTAACTTTTAAATTACTGAGTATTTCTTTATCCTTTGAAAACTTATATGCTTTTATATATAGAACAAACAAATCTGCACTTAATGTGACAGTCATTCCATCTTTCATACACTTTAAAATAATGAGATCTTGATTCTCTTGTTCAAACATCCTTGCATATCCTAATACCTGATACACTCGACCGTCTTTTCTATGAATATAGAATTCGCCCCGTTTTGGTTTTGATGCTATCACATCTATTCCTCCTCAAAATTTGTTTAAAATCCGTAGAGAAATCCGGTAATTAAATATGTAGCAACAATCATAAAAGTAGATAGTCCAAATGTACCGAAGAACCAAATTTGTGAGGAAACACAATTATCTATACCAAACCATTCACAAATGGCGTCATATCGCTTTTTTAAAGTGCTTTTTATAGTAAGGTTCATTTTTTCTTTTATCGTTAAATGTGTTAAAATATACTTGCTGTTAGGGGTTTTTAGATAGGTATTTGCCATCTAGAATCAACCTTTCTTTTATATTAGTGTACCTGGAAAAGCCCTTTTCTACTTGGCGGTGGTGGGGGCTTTTTCATGTCTATCTTTTAATGGGTACTTTCTGTAAGTTTATAAATCCCTAATTCTTTTGAGATCCATAAACTTCCGTCATAACTTCTTTAGTTAAAAGCCATGTATTTCCTGACTTCTTGACTAATCCTTTTTCTACGTAATTTTTTAATTTACCACGTACACATGAAGATCTCACGGTACCTTTTTCTAATCCCCACTTCTGCTCGGCTTCACTTGCTGTAAAAATATTGGAAAGTGGGGAGTTTAAAAATTTTTTTCTACAGAACTCTTCTTATCAGTCATTATATTCCCCCTCCCTAATCACGAAAGCGTGATTTGCTATATCTCTATTTTATCACGTTTCCGTGATTAATCAATGATATTTCTGAAAATTCATTCTGTTAATTTCGACAAAAAAGCACATAATATATTCGGATTATGTGCTTTTAAAATACTTTTTAAGCAGTATTTATATGTTGGGAATTGGTTAATTAGTTGATGTACTATTGTGTTCTGTAATTATCTGTTTCAGATACATATATTTTTGATATCGATCTAAAAATTTTTCATGTAGTGGTACATTATTTATATGATTCTGTTGAAAATAGTTTTTTAAAAATATAATGAACTTTTTTTCCATTCGCTTTTCCCTAGTACGATGAAATAAATCAGAAAGTAGCGTACCGCTATTTTTAATAAAAGGAACCTTTTCGAATATCTGCAAAAAATGACTTAATTCTTCTACATTATAGAAGGTATCAATCTTTTCGTTACGAGGTGTATCAAATTTGTATGTTGAGTAAATATAAACATCGGTGAAGTTTCTATCTTCGGAGTTGGGTTCTAAATGAAAACCTAATTCTTTGGCTTTTTCATATAGTTTAATTTTTTGAGGAGAATCTTTATACACAGTTACAGAGGCATATAATTCTGTAATCCCTACGACTTTCGCAAATAGAACACGATGATTCCCGCCTGTTACCTTGAAATGATTTTTATATTCTACAAGCTCGATAGCATTCTCATGTAAACCAGCACGATTCATTTCTACACGTTTCATGGGTGTACTCTTCATATATGTTTCAAAATATTCGGGCTCTGTTATATATCTGTCTAATATGTAACTTCCAGGATTTGATTTTTCAAATGCTTCTATAACAGTAGAGTTTTTATATTTATCATGACGAGTACTGGTGATGTTTGTACACTTTACTAACTTATCTTCTTCATGCCTATCACAACAGAAATTTATGAAATCGGGATAAATATTCATTTTATGATCTATACATTTTGGGGGTTGATTTTTATTAATTCCAAGATGGTTATAAAAAGAGTTGAGATTACTCATCTTTTATTCTCCAATTTAAAGTATTTTGTACATTTCTTATTTGTATACATATCCATCCTCATATAATTGGGCTAGTGAGCTGTAAAGTAAATCTTTATTCATAGCATTTTTCAAATGATCTACATGGCGCACATGGCTCAGAGTACTACAGATTCTAATTTTCTGTTTGTTATTCAGAAAATAAAATAAACGCATCCTTTTTTCTATGAAATTTAATTGCTCATGTATGTCTCTAAATCGATTCTTTATCCAAAACATTTCTTCTTGATTAAAATTAAAACTGGAATAGCATGGAATGTCGTGGGTGTTTAAGGAAATGTCTTTATACATGATTCTCCGATCTTGTATGTGGAAATTCAATTCCTCTGCACTTTCCTTTAAATCTTTCAATAACTTTTTATGTTGTAAATAGTAAGCTTCTGATGTGTAGTTATGTTTATATATTTCAACTTCAGCGAATATATATGGTGCATTTATCATCTTTGCAAATACTGTTCTATGATTTCCATCAGTTACTACATAAATATCCTCTTTATCAAGATATGAAAGGTTGATTTTATGTTTGGGTTGTTGGAAATATTCGATAGAAGCTGCAAGACCATTTTCTTGTAAGTATTTATAATGAGTTTCTATACGATTAAGAGCTAAAACACCAGCTTCGCCAGTCATATGTTGTGCCCAAGTACAATTAGTATTTAATCTAGTATCTGTTAAACCTCTAATCTTTGAAATTTTTACTAGCATATTTTTCTTTTCAGTTGGTATATGGTCGTAATACAGCTCTAATTTCTCGCATAATATAGGTTTTTCCAGATTCATTTTTTTAAGATGATCTAAAGCGACCCCGTGATTACGCAATCCGTTAATTAAACAAATGGTCATGGTATCTCCTTTCCGTTTTTCTACTAAAGTTTGTAGTTGTTATTTCAAACAAGTTAAATACCTCTGGTTGTTATATCCTTATTTCACCACGAAAGTTCAATATTCCGAATGTTCACTTTGATAAAGTTATGTGTAGCTGTGAAATAAAGTTTAATTAAAACCTATTTGGATAACTTTGCCCATCCCCCGAAAAAGGGGGATAATACAGAAAATACCAATTGTATGTTAAATAGAAAGTAGACATCTTTTTTACGAAAGATTGTACTTATAAAAAATATTATTAGGGTTTAGTTATCTAATATCTTTTTTATACTGCCCTCTGTTCTATCAGTATTAAATTTTACCTCAAAACCAAATTTTTTATAAAAATGTTCTAATTTATCAAAATGGTCTCTGTCTTCTGGTGATAGCCGCCCAGAAATGTGTGAAACTTTCATTTCTTTAGCCATTTTAATAAGATATTTCATTGTAATAGAGCCGTTCCCAATGTTTTCTTTCGGACTCGTTATATTTCCAATCCATATATAGTCAGTTTCTTGATGTGAATTGTTACGGAGAGTTGCAAAAAGTGTAGGAATTTGATAATTATCATTGAATCTTCGTACATACAATTTAATCTCAAAAGACCGTCCGATCGGTGCTCTAAATACAAATACTTCATCATTTTTCTTATTTTTTTCAATGCCAATAATTTCAGCTTGTGGATACTTAGAAAAAATTTCTTTTGGTATGTCATATGTTTTTTTTAGTTTGTTTATTTTAGTTTCAAATTCATCTTCAATAAGCG
>NZ_CM000745.1:4870817-4885793 GCF_000161455.1 Bacillus pseudomycoides DSM 12442 | reverse complement strand
CGCTGGTGACACTGGCGGCGCAATTAAAGGTAACCGTATCGACGTTCTAGTTGGCTCTGATTCAGCCGCTAACAAATGGGGACGTAAATCCGTTAAAGTGAAAATTTTAAAATAACCAATGACTGCTAAAAATTCAGCCAGTTCTCATATATTGAGAGCTGGCTTTTACTTTTTTATATAAACACAAATGAAAAAACATCCTTTTTTAGATGCGAGAGAGCTGCCGGCCATGGAAAGAAGCGGTCAGGGCCTTTTTTTAACCCCATGCAAAGTAAAAACGAGCGCAAGTCTCCTAGCAGCGACTTATATGTTGGAAAACCAAAATGGATATATATATAATGACGATAAGGAGGCTATACCATGAACCCACATGCAAAAATAGACTGGATCGGCACACCGAAGCCATACATCTACAAAGATGATGTAACATACGACGGGGCTACAATTGATTTTTCACTTGAACATGATGACAATCGCTATAAGCTGATTGTGCTCAAGCACGATCAATCCGTTCAATATAAATTTGTGCAATACGGCACAAAACCGGGATCACAAAAACCATTTCCAATTGATATACCCTTTCAAGAAGAAATGCTTCCGTTAGTAGAAAGAATTCTACAAGATCCATATGTACAGGCTTGTCGTATTTTGTAGAGAAGTCGATATATCAAAAAAAGACTACCTCTTTGTAAAGAGATAGTCTTTTCACATTTTAATGCGTTGGGCCAGATACGTCTTCTGTTTTCAATGTATTATTCGCACTGATTGAATGATACATTAGTTTCCCATCCGCATTTACTGTAACGATATGTTCATTGCTAAAGCTCTTAAACTTTACAGATCCATCACCATAGCGAATATTGTATTCTTCATATGTCGTTACTTTATATTTCGTAGAACTTTGACGTTCAACATTACGGACTTCAAATTTTAATAAATCCTCAGTAATTCCTTTTTTCTTTAAATATTGCAGATAATCACGGTCTTCTTTATATGATTTCCCGCTCTTATCATAGTCATTTTCAATTAGACTAAAGTCATTTAAAGAAATAGCGCGCACGTTGTTATAAATATGAGTGCGAACAAAGTCACCAACTGCCGTATCCGATGTTTGTTTTGGGAATTTCAAATAATAGGAGCTCCCCTCATCACCAATTTTTACACTTTCGGTTTTCACAACACCAAAATCAGTTTGTTTCTCTAAATGAACTTCGACCGTCCCATCTGTTGGTACTGGTCCGAGCTTATAGCTTCCATACTCTAGTTTCCCACGTTTTTTACCATTTACAAAGACATTAGCGCTATTTTCGTCAGAAGAGATTGTAACATATTTTCCTTCAAGTGGTAATTTCACATCCACTTTCCCTTCTTTTTCTCCAGCTAACTCAACTTCCTTTTCCGTTTCTAGTTCAGTAAGCTCTGCCTTCGCCTTTGCTTTTACAACATACGTCCCAGGGAAATAAGGTCCGATTTCTTTAGAAGATTTTTCGCTAGAAATATCAGCCGTTTTTTTATCATTTACATATACTTCTGCATTTTTTGCAGTTGTGCTGACCGTCATAAAATACGACTTAATGCTGAACTTATATTTTGGATATAAGAACCACTCTTTTCCATCCTCTACAATTTGTCCGTCCACAAAGCTTTCTTTGTTAACGAGCTCTGTATCTACCGTTTGCTTTTGTAAGTAAGATAACAATTCTTTATTGTATGAAGGACTATCCTTTAAATAACGTAAATAAGATTTAATATCTTCTGTTTTAATTTTCAAACCTGGGTCATCCGATTTTATAAGAGAATCAATTGTATTTATATCTTTTTTATTGAAAGCATCAATTAATGCATTGATTTGCTTTTCTTTCGAGAATTTATATGCCCCGAATTTATATGCTCCAAATAGTAAAGCAGCGAGTACGACGAATACAATGAGGAGTACAATATTTTTCTTGCTCTTCTTTGGTTGCATTTCCCTCTGTACATCTGCTCTCGAAGCCGCTACATTTTCTTCAATCACTTCTACTTTACTTCCGCATTCAGAACAAAAATTTAAGTAATCTGCGACTTGTTTTTTACATGTTCCACAAAACTTCACGATACTTCCCCCCTACTTCCTTGCCAATTTCATTCCAGCGAAGGCAGCTGCATATGTCAGAATAAAACTACCGAGTATTAAATAGATCCAGCCGCCCTGCATAGAAAATACTGTTCCACCTACTCCAAATTCCTTTGTTAGCTTTCCTGCAATATTAATTTCAATTTTAGAAAGAAGATTCATTACAATCATCATAATTGTATAAGCACCGCTACATACAGCTAACGTTACATACATATTAGAGAATGGCACCCTCGCTAATTTTTGTCCCGCTCTAAACATAAAGAATACTGGGATCATAAGGAGCAACAAACCAAGGTGGAATTTACCATTTATCTCATCAAAACTTTCCATTGCTGATAGCGGAGCACCTTCAGCAATTAAAATATCTTTTATTTTAACGCCACCAGCAGATACACCTGATATGAATGAAAGTTCTATCATACTTTTGTCACCTGTTGTCATTACTTTAGACATTTCCTTTTGTAACGCTGGAACTTTTATTTCTACTGGTGCAAAATGAGTCATACTCCATACATTTGGTGTGAGTTGCAATGCCATCATTGCACGCGCTGAAATTGTCGGTGCTACATGTTCGAAAGGCTTTGCATTACTACCGGATAGTGTAATGAATGTCGTCACACAAAAAATAGCAGCTGTCAGTAAAAGACCTTTCACCATCGCTGCCATTCCATGATATAGCGATGCCCCGTATGGAAGTAGCTCCTGAAACGCATCTGCTATATTGTTTCGGCTTGTATGCGCAATCAATCCAAATAAACTAAAGAAAGTTCCGTAGATAAAACCACTTACTAAACTTTTCAACGAAGAGTATCCAACTGTTATCGTTCCTACTTCTGGGAATGTAACTGATTGTGAGGCAATAAAACTGATTACAAATAAGAATAATCCATACATAATACCGACTGTTGCCGCTAGTACGATTTGTTCTCCAATCGTCTTTGCAACACGTTGTTTTCCTATCCAAATCCCTACTCCACATAAAATAACAAATGGAATAATTAATAGTAAAAAGAATGGAGTATGCCAAGATAACGACATAACAATTCCGCCTTCATTTCCTGCTGAAAAACCAAGTAAATGATAGCTTAATAGTGTAGAGGTTGTACTCGCATAAAAATCAGGTAACATTGTTAATTCCCTAGCAAATTCATGGAATATCTTTTTCATCATCTCTGAAACTGCTAAACTTCCAAGCCATCCCGCAAGTAACATAAGAACGCTTGCAATTGCTCCGCCAATTATCCCTGTCTTCAGACCACCTTTATGTAAGCCTAATTCAACTTTATGACCTTTTTCCATACTAGGTAACTTTACGATATGTTCTTTTTTCTTCACTGTAAATAAAGAATGTCCGCACTTTTGGCAATACAGGTTCTGCTCTGCATTTTCATTCCCACAATCACGGCAATATTTAGAGTTGTCTTGCTCAAGAACGACACTGTCTCCATACACCATTGTCATACTTCCTTCATTTGGACAGTAGTTCACTTCTTCTCCATGTTGATTCCCACACATGCGACAGTACATTTCGTTCACTCCCCACCTTGCTTAATTCCACAAACTGGACAAAAAATGGAGCCTTTTGCAATGTGCTCATTACATGATACACACGTAACCTTTTCTACGTTGCTCTCTACAAATAGCATTGGATTTGGTTTTCCGCATGTCCCACAAAACTTATCACCAATTGATAAAGAGCCTCCACACTCACACGTTACTTTCTCTCCTTGTTGTTTTTGCAGTTCAACAATTCGTTTTCGTGCTTGATAAATTAAAACGTCAAATTCTTGAATCGGAGCAACTAATTGCTTTAATACCTCTTCCTTGACCCCAGTATCTCGAATCTGAACATATACCTGTTGGCCAAGCTCTAATAAAATTTCTGTCTTCTTATGAAGCTGCACTTGTATTTCCTTTTTTAATTGCGCAATCTCTTGTGCCACTTGCAACTTTATCTTTCCCTGTTCAATTCCTTCTTGTAGCTTATTCATACCGCTTCCTAATTTCGTCTGCAAATCTGACAAATCAAATCCCCTCCTAAACAAAAAAGTCACGTATTTAACTATATATATTACCATATTTTTCTAGATTGAATACGAGCAAATTCATTTTTTCTGTTTTTGCCTCTTTTTGTTTATAATGGTAGAGGAAATAAATCTTTTGTACGGAGGAAAACTATGCTGCAACATTCAATTACGAAAGATGAAATTATGATGATCGCGAATGAATTTGTTCAAGGACTCGATCCGCAGCAAGTAGCCGATCAAGAGCATGTTGCCACTGCTCGTCATTTATATCGCAGCGGTCTTGTCTACAACGTTGATTTTGATGGCTATACGTTATCAGGTACCGTAGATGCTGAAGGAAATGTGTATAGCGTCCATATTCCAATGCGTAATATCGCGGAAAGCTATTGTGATTGCTTCGCGCCGACGCAGTGCGAGCACATGCTTGCTGTTCTACTGTCTGCTGCTTCTAGCTTCGGACAAGTGGGAGAAGTATTAACATTATTTAAAAATAAAACGAAACCATCACTCCCTCCGATTCGAACAGCACGACAAGTATTACAATCGTCTGCATTTGAAGAAACGGACTTTACAAGTTGGCACGCATATTTTGAATCTGAATATGACGCATTTAAAAAAGAACAAACACGACTCTCGTATAGACAAATGTATTTTCTTATGAGCATCTTTACAGACTTTTACATGAAATTAGAACGAAAAGCGCCGCGTGTCGTTGCTATACATGAATTGTTCAAATTGCATGGCGCACTTTTTTGCTTTCAAAAGCTATTAGAAGAAATTCTTGACTTTGAGACAAACAAAACGTATTCCTATCACCAACCTATTAACGTTGTCCGGCTATTTGTTGATAAAGTTGAATCACTTGTACGTGACTTGAAATCAGAATCGATTCCTGCTGAATGTGAACCAATTTTGCAAGAAACAGCTCGCCAAGTGCATGATATTTTCTTCTCTACCGATTCCTATACACAGGAGAGGTTCTTTATTTACCGGCATATATGGGGAGAGTTGCTAGCAGAAAAATCTTGGATACAAGAAGAAGAAAAACGAATTGATGCGAAGATGAATCCACTTTCGAAAGCACTCGCCTCTTCTCACCTCTTCTTTTTAAAAGAAGAGGATCATTTAGCTATGGTCTTACTCGAAACACAACCGGCTCAAGTTGTCGGTCTTTATTTCGACTGGCTCGAAGATTTACTGAGTACAATGCAATGGGAGCGCGCCAAAAACTGGCTGTCTTTCACATATAAACAAGTGAAAAAGACAATGAATGATCAGGCCGATCCCCTTTTTGTAAAAGATATCGTTCGTTTGTTTGTCATGATGTATGAAACATATGCAACACACACAAATGAACAAGCAGGTCTTGAAATGATTTTGCAAGAACTATTGCCATATAGCTTCACAAACTACGAGCAATATGTACTAGCAAAAAAACAATATCATGCATGGACAGAACTTCATCTCTTGTATGGATTTGAAGCAATTGAATTGCTAAAAGAACCACTGAAAGAAATTGAAAAAGAAGCACCAGAAGCAGCTCTTCCGCTCTATCATCTTGCAACGATGCAAGCAATTGAGGAACGGAATCGCAAGTCATACCGCCGTGCAGTCCGTTACTTAAAGAAATTGCGTATGCTCTATAAACGGCTCAAACGAACAGATGAATGGCACATTTTCATTGTCCAAATCGCTAACTTATATTCACGTCTAAGAGCACTACAGGAAGAACTGCGGAAAGGAAAGTTAATCGATGATCATACAAACTGAAGTAACAATTCGGCTCCAGCACGTAAGTCAAGGTTGGTTCCTTTGGGGAGAAGATGAAACCGGCAATCTCTTACCTGCAAGAGATTGGAAACAACATGCCTTCACATGGCATTCAACTTCCTTCTATGGCACCTTCTTGAAAGAAGCTACATACGAAGGAAGAAGCGGGATTATGCTAACGAGCGTTCAAGCATTTGAATATATCGCCAATAAACCAATGAATTCATTTGCCAGGCTGCAAATGAATGATCCCATTACCGCACTTACGCCAAATGCAAAAGAACTATGGGATGCCTTTGTAACTGGAAGCTTTATACCTGATATGAAGCGCTGGTCCGATTATCCGTCATGGAAAGTTAGCAATGTTTCAATTCAAGATGATACGTTAGCATCCCTTTTCTCTCAGGCAGTTAATGAGAGTATCCTTCAAGATGCTCACTCTAATGATGGCTGGGAAGATGCGAAGCGACTATATGAGCACTATGATTTTACGAAAAGACAGCTTGTAACAGCAATGCATGAAGAAGATTGGCTCCGGAAAATTGGCTACATCGAGGATGATCTTCCCTTCACAATTGGACTTCGTCTCCAAGAACCACACAATGATTTTGAACTGTGGAAACTTGAAACGATTATCACCACAAAACGCGGAGCACACCGGATATACGTCTATAATGACATCGATTCACTACCAAAAAGATGGCATAACTACGAAGAGCGTATTCAAGAAACGCAGGAAGGGTTCGGTAAGCTAGTTCCATGGCTTGAGGAAGATGATCACTTTCGAACTGAGCTATATGAAACAGAAGCATGGAACTTCTTAACAGAGGCGAGTAACGAATTATTAGCAGCCGGCGTTGATATTTTACTACCGTCTTGGTGGCAAAACTTAAAAGCAACGAAACCAAAGTTACGCGTCCAATTGAAGCAAAGTACGAATCAAACACAATCCTTCTTCGGCATGAACACTCTCGTCGATTTCGACTGGCGCGTTTCCACAGATGGCATCGACCTATCAGAGAGTGAGTTTTTCGATCTTGTCGAACAAAACAAACGACTCTTCAATTTAAATGGACAATGGATGAGACTCGACCCTGCCTTTATTGAAGAAGTGAAAAAACTAATGAAACGTGCAGATAAATATGGCCTTGAAATGAAGGATGTTTTGCAGCAGCACTTATCAAACTCTGCCGAAGCAGAAATTGTAGAAGAAGATAATCCATTTACAGACATTGAAATTGAGCTAGATGGCTATTACGAAGAGCTCTTCCAAAAATTATTGCATATCGGAGACATTCCAAAAGTTCCAATACCATCTTCCTTGCAAGCCACACTTCGCCCATACCAAGAACACGGTGTAGAGTGGCTCTTATATTTACGAGAGCTCGGATTTGGAGCGTTGTTAGCGGATGATATGGGTCTTGGAAAAAGTATCCAAACGATTACTTACTTATTATATGTGAAAGAAAGAAGCCTCCAAACAGGTCCGGCACTAATCATAGCACCGACGTCTGTTCTTGGAAATTGGCAGAAGGAATTTGAACGCTTCACGCCGCATTTACAGGTTCAATTACATTATGGAAGCAACCGTTCGAAAGGCGATTCATTTAAGGACTTTCTTCAGAGTACGGATGTCGTATTAACTTCTTATGCATTAGCACAACTTGATGAAGAAGAGTTAAACGCGCAGTGCTGGGATGCGATCATCCTGGATGAGGCGCAAAATATTAAGAACCCGCAAACGAAACAATCGAAAGCGGTTCGTAATTTGCAAGCAAATCACAAAATCGCTTTAACAGGTACGCCGATGGAAAACCGGTTAGCAGAGCTATGGTCTATTTTCGACTTCTTGAACCACGGATATCTTGGTAGCCTAGGACAATTTCAGCGCCGCTTCGTAACACCCATTGAGAAAGATCGTGATGAAGCGAAAATTCAGCAAATACAAAGATTCATCTCACCGTTCTTACTGCGCCGGACAAAACAAGATCAAACAGTCGCATTAAACTTACCGGACAAACAAGAACAAAAAGAATACTGTCCGCTAACAGGTGAGCAAGCATCACTATATGAACAACTCGTACAAGATACACTACAAAACATTGAAGGCTTAACAGGCATTGAAAGACGCGGTTTTATTTTAATGATGCTCAGTAAGCTAAAGCAAATTTGTAATCATCCCGCTCTTTACTTAAAAGAAGAAGCGCCGAAAGATATTGTGCAGCGCTCCATGAAGACGCAAACATTAATGGATCTTATTGAAAATATAAAAGATCAAAATGAAAGCTGCTTAATTTTCACGCAATATATTGGAATGGGGAATATGTTACAAAAAATATTAGAAGAGAAATTCGGTCAGCGTGTTCTCTTCCTAAACGGTAGTGTACCGAAAATAGAACGTGATAAGATGATCGAACAGTTCCAAAATGGAACATATGACATCTTCATCCTCTCATTAAAAGCTGGCGGCACAGGTCTAAATTTAACTGCCGCAAACCACGTCATTCACTATGATCGCTGGTGGAATCCAGCTGTAGAAAATCAAGCGACAGACCGAGCATATCGCATCGGTCAAAAGCGATTTGTACACGTCCATAAACTTATTACAACAGGTACACTTGAAGAAAAAATTGATGAAATGCTAGAACGTAAACAATCGCTGAGTAGCGCTATTATCACAAGTGATAGCTGGATGACAGAACTCTCAACAGACGAGTTGAAGGAATTACTCGGTATATAAAATCCATTTTAATAATGAGATGCTGTGTCGCATATTATCGAGGCGTCGATATATTCACAAAAAAGGAGCTATCCCGAAGGGTTAGCTCCTTTTTCTATGCCAAAACCAATTGCTTATTATAATTCCTGTCAGTCCGCCCGACGTATCTAAAACTGAATCTTGCCACATCGGTGTACGGTCACCTGTAAACGATTGATGAATTTCATCGAATGTTGCATATCCAGCGACAATCAGAAGTGCGAATACGAAGGAACGCATTCTTGAACAACCAGAACGGTGCAATGCATGATACGAAAGCGCACCAAGAATCAAGAATACTGTGAAATGAGCTCCTTTACGAAGGAAAAACTCAACAAAACCACCAACGCCTTTATTTTCAATGCTAACCGGTGTTCCCCCGCCATAGTCAATCGATACACCGGAGAATTTTTCTTCTACAAATTGAGACGGAATATACTTCTCAATATCTGAACGCATATCCTGCTTCTTATACGGCTGTGCTGAAGAATAAAAAATAATCCCCATCCATAGTAAAACGGGAATCCAAACTAACCATTTACGATTCATCTTTTGAAACTCCTCTCTTATTCTTCTAAGCGTACCAAAAAAAATAAAAAATTTCACGCCAAAATATGACCGTTGCCTCCTATATATATGACGAAAAGGGGGTGAAAAAATGGCGATTGAAACGATTGTAACTGACTTAAGCTTGCGCCTTGTCCTAAACGGTGGCACAGACAAAAATGGGAAAACTATTTTGAAAAACAAACAATTTAAACGAGTAAAGCCAAATGCTGATGTAGCACAGGTCCATGAAGTGGGACGTGCCCTTGCTTCATTACAAGGATTAAAGCTTCATGCAGTTCAACTTTTAAGTACATCTGACATCTCAAATCCGTAAAAATTTAGTGACAAGGAGGTAAATGACAATGACAGTACTCGAACTGATTTTCTTAAAAGAGGATGGAAAAACAGTCGTCTTCTCTATCGACAATCCTATTACACCTGTGAATGAACAAACCATAAGCCAAGTGATGGACACAATTCTCTCCTCTGCAATTTTCTTATCACTTAGTGGGAACACTCGTAAAAAAGGGGCACGCCTTGTTGAAAAGACAGTATCAGAAGTAACAGTTGCTCCTTAAACGCAAAAGACGAAGCTGCATCAATTTGCAGCTTCGTCTTTTTTCTTCGGCATCTCAATCGGAATAAAAATATGAGAGAATCCGATTGAAACATATTTATAATTTTCTTTCCCAATTGTAAATTCCGTCTTATACGTCGAGAAGAAAATATAATCGCTTCGCTTTGTATAATGGTTAATCAACACGTCAACTTGTGGCTCTACATATTTCTTTGCTAACTTCTTACCAATTGTGGCAAGTTCACCAACAAGCCCATCTGGGTCTTCTTTTTCAACCTCTGTTAACTTCTTACTAATATCGTTGCGATTCATAAATTGCTTTGCTGCCCATTCTGTATACTCCCCTTTACTCGGGTTGCTATTTGCTAAATATACGAAAAGAAGGACAACAAGTACCATAATTATATACTTCCGTTTCATATTCTATCACCGCCTAACTGTTTCTATTTTCATATATATGTACAAGCGATGCAAATTATATAAACCTAAATTGAAAAAGCGATAGAAACCCTTTCTTCTTAAGGAGGAAAAGAGTGTAGATTCATTTTTGTATGCAAAACAGCTTATATGTCGAAAAATTAAAATGAATTTATATAGAAAGCTTACTATTTACAAAATAAAGTAAACTTTACAAACATTTACAAATATTTAAAATTATTTTTATATTCCATCTATATACTAAAATATGTAAACAAATACTTTTAAGGAGGCTTTTCCTTTGGACGACCTAGTTAGTCATGATACTATCTCTAGTTCTACAATGATACTTGAGCCTTACGCCCATCCTTTTCACCGTACTAAAATAACAGAAAATGACGGAAATATTAAGTTTTCATCTAAAACATCATTACAATTGGTACAGCTATCTTGCCTATTACATAACCATTCTACCTATAAAGGAAGGCGAGATGCGATTCAAGAAAATTATTACTTTAAACAAAATATCCCGATCCCAATTGATCATCGTCATTATATTTGCGCCATTCCAACGAAATCTCCTGCATCTCCAGACTGTATTTGGGTTTTCTATAGTCATATAAACAAAATAGAAATTTATAATAATCGCAAGCAATCCAAACTTCATTTTTATAATGGTACAACCATAATTGTTGCTACTAGTTTTTATCAAATGCAACAACAATTTTTGAAAGCTGGATTTCTCTTGTGCCGCATGAACATGCAAGATTCACAACAATTTCGAGATATTTATAAAGTCATGCGCCTCCTAGACAAACCATTACTTCCTTGCTAGTACAAATTTGTTATAAAAAAATGGAAGACACAGAATATTCCTGCCTTCCATTTTTCTTTTTTTCACTCTCTTATACTGCTGCGCATCTTCCCCAGCGCCTGCCGATATACCCATCTCACTTGATGATATGTCATCTCCATCTCTTCCGCAATTTCATGTATCTTCTTTCCTGCATAAAAACGTTCGTAAATAATATGTTTCTCTTTCTCATCTAACAAACTCATATAATCCTGAGTTTCTGACGACACTTCTGCTCCGCATACATTTTGTAACATTTCCTGTCCGGCGAATGTATGCCGCTTTTGAAATCGATTTTCTTTCTTTAATTTCTCTAGCAAATATCCACGTACTGTTACAAGTGCATAAGCTGAAAAAGTCCCTTTCTCCTCCTCATACTTTTCATATGCCATCCAAAGTCCAATTAAACCGCATTGATAGTACTCTTCATAATCCCGGTACAGATAAAGCTTTTTCATTTGATTTTTAATCATTTTTTCATACAACGTAACTGTTTCTGTAAAAGTAGCCGGTTTCATATTATACCTATTTCTAAAAGGTATACCTCTTTGTTATTCCGCGGTACCTTTACAATATAAGAAGATAAAGAGGATTTCATGGTGAGTTATTTGAAATTCCGCATAGGGAAATTTCAAATATCTGTAGAGGAAATTTGAAATACGAGGCCTAGTATTTCAAATACATACAAAAATAAAAAACGGCTCCTTCTCGAGCCGTTTTCTGCACATATTCTTATCCATTGAAACTTTGCATAAACTTTGCTAATACGATAACAATTAAACTTAAGAACGCTGCTTTAATAATGAAGAGAACAACAACTGGAACCGCAGCTTTTACTTTTCCTAACCCAGCTGTAATTTGTAATCCAATCCAAATTAATACGATATTCCATAAATAAAATATCTCAACTACACTACCAATTGCATACCCTGTAGTACCTTGGTCAAATAATGGTGCTAAGCTTGTATACCCAGTTGCACCACTTCCAAAAATTAAACCTAAAAGAGAATTAATAAGTCCACCAATAACAACAACAATGCTTGAATATACAATAATAGCTAGCAATTTTTTGTAAGGAGTATCATTTCCAAAAAACATCATAAAGATTTTATAGACAGCTGCTACAATAAGAGTTCCAATTATTATCCCAATAAAACCTGAACCGATTGACTTACCAACTAAATATCCGATAGATTCTTCTTGGCCTGTGCCAAATTTCTTCTGAATTTCCATCATCTCAGGCGATGATTGCACCACATATGTAGATAATCCATTTACAAGTGCTTGTAACAACGCAACCAAAAAGAACATACCCCAAACCTTATCAGTCGCTTTCATTCTCTCAAACTGTAAGCCAGGAGATGTGATCATCCCTAGTAAAGATGGTTTTTCTCCACTAACCTTTTGCGAATTAACATTCGGTTCCATTCTAAAAAACCTCCTTGTATTTTTCTCACCCGTTCTAACGGGCGGTTCACTTCCTCTTCCCCAGAGACTGTGAACCGCCCACTAGAATAATATAAAAATCGACTTGCACTCTTGTTCTCTCTTTGGTTTCACTTAGCATGGGGCCAAAAAGGCTCTGACCGCTTCTATCCTCGAGCGGATTCCCTCTCCCACCTAAAAGAAATGGTTTTATATCTTTTTTCTATTTGTATGTGTAGTAGAGGAACGCCCCTCTACTACACTACCAATCTATTCATAACGAAGTGCTTCAATAGGATCTAGTTTCGCTGCTTTATTCGCTGGAATTAATCCGAAAATAATACCGAGCGTCATCGAGAATAACACGCCGCCAACGACAACTTCCCATGAAACGAGCGGTGGCCATTTCGCAAATGTAGAAACAATATATGCACCACCATAACCAAGACCGATTCCGATCAATCCACCAAGAAGCGTTAACATAACGGCTTCAATTAAGAATTGTAGCAAGATTTTACTGCGCGTTGCTCCAAGTGCTTTACGTACCCCAATTTCACGTGTACGTTCTGTTACGGATACGAGCATAATGTTCATAACACCAATACCACCAACGACTAATGAAATACCAGCAATACCACCAATAATCATTGTCATAATGCCCGTCATTTTTGAAATACCTTCTTGAATTTCTTTTAAATTCATCACTTCGTATTTACCAGATGCATCACTTGGCTTACGACTATTTAATACATCAGCAGCTTTTTTACCCGCTTTTTCTAAATCATCCACATTTTTCGCTTGAACAGAAATACTTTGAATCTCATCTTTTCCATATATTGTTGGCCACAATGTAATTGGAATTAAAGCTTCCGATGGCCCCATTCCCATAAACTCATTATTTGATTTATAGACACCGATAATTTGCATCGGTTGTCCTTTCATCTCAATAATTTTTCCGACTGGACTTTCCTTTTTGAAGACCTTTTCTTCCATACTCTTACTGATCATCACGACGTTATTACCTTGCGCAATATCCGATTCTTGTAAGGATCGGCCTTTTAACACTTTCACTTTATTTACTGAGAAGTACTCACTATCTAATCCTGTAATACTCACCATCTCTTTTTTATCTTCAATATCGAGTGGCTCCATACTTGAATTGGTTGTAAGAACATGCGCAATCTCTGGAAGTTTTTTTATTTCAAAAATATCTTCCTCAGTTAACTTTGGTTGTTCCATCATTTCCATACCATACGGATCATTTATATCCGCACTATAGTGAATTGGGATTACGTTATTACCAGCTCCAACGAATTGTGACTTTAACGCTGCTTCTCCGCCCTGCCCAATCGCAACAACAGTAATAATGGAACCAACGCCTATAATAATCCCAAGCATCGTAAGCGCTGAGCGCAGTTTATGAGCTAGAATAGAAGATAGGGCAATTTTTATACTATCTAGTAAACTCATACCGCACACCTTCTATCTTCTGTAATTTTCCCGTCTCTTAACACAATTCGGCGCGAAGAATATGCCGCAACTTCTTCTTCATGCGTAACCATAACAATCGTTGTACCTTCTGCGTTTAACTTTGTGAAAATATCCATAACCTGCTGTCCAGACTTTGTATCAAGAGCACCTGTTGGTTCATCGGCCATAATGAACGTTGGGTCATTTGCGATGGAACGTGCGATGGCTACACGCTGCTTTTGCCCACCTGAAAGTTCGCTTGGCAAGTGATGCACGCGGTCAGACAATCCGACTTTCCCAAGTGCTTCAAGAGCTCTCTGACGGCGCTCCGCTTTCTTCACGCCGCCATATATAAGCGGAAGTTCTACATTTTCTACCGCTGAAAGACGTGGCAATAAGTTAAAATGCTGGAATACAAAGCCTATATATTCATTGCGAATGAGAGCAAGCTTTGACTCGTCTGCTGTTAAGATATTCACATCGTTCAACATATATTCGCCTTCTGTTGGACGATCTAAACAACCGATAATATTCATGAGCGTTGATTTCCCTGAACCAGACGGTCCCATAATGGAAACAAACTCACCACTTTGAATCGTTAAACTAATACCGTGTAAAATCGGTACCGCCAGTTTCCCTTGATAATATGTTTTATGAATATTGTTTAACGTAATCATTTTTCTTTCACTTCCATTCCGTCATATACATTGTCGGAAGGATTTTTAACCACCTTTTGCCCCACTGTTACGCCTTCAAGAACTTCTGTCCAGTCTCCATCAGTAGAACCTTTTTTCACATTTTGTTTACGAAGTTTTCCTTTTTCTTCTACATAAACAAATGGTTCACCATCTTTTTCTACAATGCTCTTACTAGGAACAGCAATCATTTTCTTGTTTTCTAGGTTTACTTGTAGAGATACATGATAGCCCGGAGATAAGCCTTCTTGTCCATCTAAACTAGCTTTATATGTATACTGAGACATGTTTTGTGCTCCCTCACCAGCACCGGCTGCTT
>NZ_CM000745.1:4870438-4870717 GCF_000161455.1 Bacillus pseudomycoides DSM 12442 | reverse complement strand
TTTTTTGGGGGGAGGAATCATGTTTCTACTCTGTTGAAGCTTTTTTATTAGACGGTCGTTTAGAAATCGATAACAACAGAAGTGAACGTTCTATTAAACCATTTGTGATCGGGAGAAAAAATTGGATGTTCTCAAATACACCGAGAGGTGCTAGAGGAAGTGCCATTATGTATAATGTGGTTGAAACCGTAAAAGAGAACAATTTAAGCCCCTATCATTATCTTCTATATTTGTTTGAAACGCTCCCAAATATCGATTCAAACAATAAGGCCTCACCAT
>NZ_CM000745.1:4859962-4870338 GCF_000161455.1 Bacillus pseudomycoides DSM 12442 | reverse complement strand
GGACTTACAAGTCAGTAACATGCTCAAAAATGGAAAGCTTGCAAAAGCGATTAGTGAAGTATCTTGGTCACAATTCCGAGCTATGTTGGAATATAAAGCAAAATGGTATGGTAAACAAGTTGTCGTGGTATCTAAAACATTTGCTTCTAGTCAACTATGTTCCAATTGTGGATTCAAAAACAAAGACGTTAAAAATCTAACAATTCGTGTGTGGGATTGTCCTTCTTGCGGCACACATCACGATCGAGATCGAAATGCAGCACTCAATCTGAGAAATGAAGCAATTCGTCTCTTAACCGTAGGAACTACGGGGATAGCCTAATCCATTAGAGTTCAGTAGAACTCTAATGGATTAGGCTATCCCACTTCAAACAGTCCGCAAGGACGTTAAGTGGTGAGTAGTTCAATTTTCATTCTATAATTAACAACTAGTATTAATAGTGTGAATTTGAAATAAAAGACCTTAGGATTATACCTAAAGGTCTTCTTTACTAATTAGAAATCAATCTCTTCGTTATCTTCTTCAGAAATACCACCAAGTACTTCCTTAGCATCAACAATTTTACCTTCTTGGAGTACAGGCTCTTCCATTTTTAAATCTTCTTGTTTCTGTATGGGAACAAATCCATTAGTAAGTAGAAGATCCAATTTATTTTCAATTGTATCTAAAAGATTTAATCTCTGTTCTACATGATCTAATTTCCGCAGTAGTTGCTCATAACGTTTTTCATTTTGTACCAGTTCAACAACAAATGCTGTTAATTGTCTACTATTAGCTTTTTCATTAAGAATTCCATATACATCTTCAGGCATATTATCAGCATGTAATGCCATTTTTCTATTTTTAGCCATTATCAGCACGTCCCTTTATTTTAGGCTAACTGTCCCTTCATTTCATCAATTACTTTTAATTCTAATGCAGTTAGATTAATTGTCCGTGAAGTTGGAGCAAATACTTCTTTGTCGCTATTTTGAATAATATCGTTCAAGAAGAAGTGATTGTTTTTAGCAGCCATTTCAGACATATGATTCAATAAAGCTAGACGGATGTATGGTTCTAAAACGGGTGCTTCGCCTCCAATATAAATGAATTTCAACACTGTATTCGTACTAGATGGGATGAATACATCAAGAATTTTAGCAACTAAAATTCTTGCATATTCTTTCAGTGCCTCTACAATTTCATTTGTAAAATCATATTCTTCACCAGTATTTTCATTCGATAGTACGTACTTTTGTACTTTATAATTATTGACTATAAATTTCTCTAATGTTCTTAGATCCTTAAAGTATTGAATCAATTTTTCTTTTCTAAAGCGTTCTAGATATCCTAAGAATGGCTCAATATCGATAACTTGGAAAGAATCTCTGTGCTTAGGTGTAGTAAGTCCTTTACCTAATCGCACAGCATCTGTAGAGCCGCCACCAATGTCAGTTAAAACTACTTCATAGTCATCGAATCTCTCAGATTCATATCGCTTTTCAATACTAATTACATTTGTATTCTGATCTTTTGAAACCATTTTATATTTTAAAGAATGTCTAGCAACTTCTGATTCATTTCTACATTTGGCTGAATTGACTCTAATAGTTAGTTCTTTCTCCATTCCTGGTGTTAACACTTTAACTTTATGTTCACCAATAAATCTTTCTTCCATTTTTTTATGAGCAATGCTAAATTTCTCTTCACGTTTTAAAAGCCAAATTGGAAGCATCATACTCATGTGTTCAATTTCAACTTCATTATCTTCTTGCTCAGCGTTAAGCGCATGATAATATGCAATTGCTCCTAAAAAGCTTACGTATGGGATAGGACTATTAATTTTATCGTGCATCTTATTTACATGTGAGTTTGCCAACTGATTATCTTCAGCTAATTGCCCAACTAAATAGAAAGACTCTTCACCTTCGATTTCAGTGGAAATTAGTAATCTATCTAGTAAATCTTCTGGTCTAGAAATACGATCAACAAGTAAATCCTCAGCTTGTTTCTTTGAAATTTTAACTACATTCGTTGCAAGTTCAATATAATAACCATCGACCATGAAATTATTAAAACTATTTCCGAAATCCGCTACTTTTCTTCCAATTTTCATTTATAATTCCTCCTTTATACATTAAGTACGACTTAAGTGATACTTTTAATTATACTTTAGCACATTTAATCAAAAATAAGAATACTTTAAATAATAAGTACGACTTGAATCGTACTTATTATTTAATTAACCTATATACTTAAAAAATTCAAAATAAACAAGGAAATACCTTCTTTCAAACGAATAAGACACATAATAGTTAGACGCCGACATGTCGGACATAAAAGATGATGAATAACAGTAAAACAACAACATGACCGACATAAATGATAATCAATAACAATGTAATGACAACATGACCGACATGGATGATAATCAATAACAATGCAATGACAACATGTCGGACATCGATAACAACAAATAACGATGAGGGGAGGACGATGGAATGGATAGGGAAGAGCCTTATAGGAAAACATATTCCCTTGCAGATATAGCAAGAATGCTTGGGAAGCCACGGACAACCCTTCAGGCCTGGCGGGATCAATTCAAACCATATTTACCAACTGTCGCTGGGACGAAGGGGCGAACACTGAGATATGAACAGGAAGCATTAGAGTTGTTTAAATTAATTGCTAATATGAAAGATGCACAAGAGCCACCAGAAATAATAGAACAGATGTTAAAACAAAACGTAGATTATATTGTAGTAGAAGAGAGCGATGAAGACGACGAAATAACGAAGCCAATTATTCAAACGATGTATGAAAGTATGAAAGAGGTTTCTATATATTTTCAAGAACAAAAAGCCATGAACATGGAGCTTTTACAGCGCATAGATCATTTAGAACAAACTAATCATATGTTATTGAATAAGATTGATGAACAACAAAAGAATATTGATGGGAAAATAAATAACAGAGATCAGCAGCTATTAGAAGTGATTCGTGAAATACAAGAAACTAAGAAGTTAGTTGCCTCTAGTCAACAAGAAAAATCATGGTTCGCTAAATTATTTAAAAAATAACTTAAATAATACGTAAAAAGTAGGGAAGCTTGTATAGTTTTACAAGTTTCCCTACTTTTTTATAAATTTGATATTGTGGATTTGAAATAAAGTCGCCACGTTTTGAAAAAAGTTAAGATGGAGTCGAAAATAGAATAACTTTAGGCAACCCCATGAAGGTGTGCAGTGACAATAAAGTTATTTAAAAGGATGGTGTGAAATTTCAATTAACACCATCTCTTATTTATATGTTGTATTATAAAAATATGAAATTAATGATTCTGTCTATTAGTATAATGTATAATATCGTTATATAAAAATTCAGCTAAGTCTTCATTACTAAATTGGTTTATATAATTTTTGAATCGATTATCAAATTTATACGTATTTGCAATACATATCAACATTTCAGAGTCACATACAATAGATTGTTCAAGATAACTTTTCCATTCTACAATTAATTTCTGTACCTCATCAGAAGAAGGGGATTGATTAATACAGGATGCAATTTTTCTAAATACTTTTTCCATGTTTAGTTCAAATTCAGAAAATAGGTTCGCTTTTTTACTAGGAGAGAGTTTTTTCAGTTTCGCCTCAAATTCTTTGTATTTTTCAGTTTCTCCATAGATGAATTTCGCTTCATGAGCATATTGTTCTTGTAACGGTGAAATGGATGAATTATTAAAAATATTTAACGAATTGCCCGAAAGAATTCTCCTTCCTCAAGTGTGTGGAGGGCAATAGCCCAACGGTAGGTGGGAGATGAATTTCGGTTTGGCGTAGCCAAAAAGCACGTAACTGTGCTTTTTATTTTCTCTATGGTATAATCAGTCTTATGAAACAAAAAGGTTGGTATATAAGTGAAATTAGATAGTAATAATCATTCAGTGTTCTTGTTGTATTATCATCTTGTATTGGTCGTGAAATACAGAAGAAATGTATTTGATGATGATATGTCATACTATGCAAAAGACATGTTTGTAAGACTTTCTGAGAATTACAATATAACGTTAGTCGAGTGGAATCATGATGTTGACCACGTACATATATTGTTCAAGGCACATCCTAATACAGAAATGACAAAGTTCATTAATGCTTATAAGAGTGCGAGTTCTCGATTAATAAAGAAAGAATTTCCACAAGTGAAAAAGAAACTTTGGAAAGAAATGTTTTGGGCAAGAAGTTTTTGTTTACTAACTACTGGTGGTGCACCAGTAGACTTGGTGAAGAAGTATATCGAAAATCAAGGGGAGAAGTGAGGTGAAATGATATGACAAAGCATAATAAAGCATATAAATTTCGTTTGTACCTAACAGAAGAACAAGCATATCTTATGCGTAAAACCTTTGGTTGTGTGCGCTTCGTATATAACAGAATGTTGGCTGAACGTAAAGAAGTGTATGAGAAATACAAAGGTGATAAGGAACAACTAAAGAAACAAAAGCTTCCAACTCCAGCAAAATACAAAGAAGAGTTTGAATGGTTGAAAGAAGTTGATTCATTAGCTCTGGCAAATGCTCAACTAAACTTGCAAACTGCCTATAAGAATTTCTTTAGTGGTCAAAATGACTTCCCAACATTCAAAAGTAAAAAAGACAGAAAGTCTTATACAACGAATGTAGTAAACGGAAATATTATGTTGTTAAATGGTCATATCAAATTACCAAAACTGAAAATGGTACGTATCAAACAACATAGAGAAATACCACAAGACCATATTATCAAGTCGTGTACAATCTCCATGACACCTACTGGTAAATACTATGTGTCCATCTTGACTGAATACGAAAAAGAGATTGTACAAAAAGAAGTAGAAACAGTTGTTGGATTAGACTTTGCGATGGATGGATTATACGTTAGTTCTGAGGATGAGAGAGCCAATTATCCTAAGTTCTACCGTAAAATGTTAAATCAATTAGCAAAGGCACAACGAGTATTATCAAGACGTACTAAAGGTTCTGAGCGTTGGAATAAACAACGTTTTCGTGTAGCTAAGTTACATGAAAAAGTAGCTAACCAACGTAAGAATTTCCTTCACCATAAGTCTAAAAAGTTAGCTACTAATTTTGATGTTGTAGCTGTTGAAGACCTAAACATGAAAGGAATGTCGCAAGCACTTAATTTTGGAAAAAGTGTCGCTGACAATGGTTGGCGTATGTTCACTTCTTTTTTAGCTTATAAACTACACGAACAAGGCAAACAACTTGTGAAAATAGACAAATGGTTTCCTTCCACAAAAACATGTAGCAATTGTGGAAGTGTGAAAGATATGCCATTGTCTGAACGAGTATATTCTTGTATATGTGGTGTAAATCTCGATAGAGATTATAACTCAGCCATCAATATCAAAAATGAAGCAATACGCCTAGTAGCATTAGCATAAATAGCAACAAAATAACCTTTGGAACAAGGGAGTTAGCTCGGCTGTTTTAGGACTAATTCGTTAGCTATCAAAAGTAACGACTAACCGAGAAGCCCCCACTTCAAGTAAGCTCGTAAGGGCTACTAAGTGGCGGGTAGTTCACCCGTTAATAATTGTTTCTTCATCCCAAAATCCTTTTATTTCATCTAATATTAGATTAGCAGGAGTTATTGTGGCTTCAAAGATATTTTTACCTGTTTTTTCTAAATAGTATTTAATTAAATAGTACCCACAGGCATAACCAGCAGCATAAGACATATTGACTGGCATATAGTTTTGAAGTTTTGCTAATTCATCACCATAAAGATACGGTGCAATTTTATCAAAGCCTGTTAATTGTAATTGTTCCTTGAGCACAGGTTTAATATGTCTATTAAGCATTTCCATAGTTGTTTTCGATACCCAAGGACCGAGTAGATCTTCTCCAAAAATAGAAGTAGCAAAGTTCTCTGCTAACCCTTCACTAACAATTAATTCACCTAAAGTAACAGTATAATCCCACTGAATAAATTGATATCGAACATTATGATTACATTCATGTGCTAAAGCAGCTTTCATTCGAGGTATTGTGTATTCATTTGGGACAAGTGTACACATAATATAGCCAGGGATACCTCCATCACCACTATATCCTTCATTTAACATTAACGAAGGGCTATTGGGATCCCCTAATAGAATCGTGAATAAGTAATCGGATACACGTAGGTTCACATCATGCTCTTTAAATAAATGAAGGCTTTTCCTAACAGCTTCTGTACACTCAGACCAAAAAGAATCAGATGAAATCAAGTCTAATTCTCGTGTAATCTCATTTGTAATCTGAGTAGGAGAAATGCTCATTATATTATTCAATGTAATAACATCAAAACTATTTGGCTCCTCAGCTTTAAAAGGAACATGTTGAATTTTCCATTTCCTCATAAACGGAGCCAACATCTCTTGTCTGTATAACTCAACCTTTTCCTCTTTTGGAGCTTGTGAAATTTTTCGATATATTTTATCTGAGCGTAATGATTTTATATTCATTTCTTTCACCCCTTATTTAATATAGTTAAAATTATGCACTATGACGTAGCGTTATAGTCAAGGGGGTTAACTAAAAATATAGTAGGAGGATGGGATTAGGTGTTTTTTGAAATATTAATAGGACCCCTTCATTTGTAAGTACCTTAGCTTAGTTTGGATGTTGAACGTACTTAAAAATACCTTCAAAGCCGAATGGTGAACAACTTTATTGTAATTAATCTGTGGGCTAATCAGACTATATAATGAATGGTTGCAAAGTGACGTTAGGTGAATATAAACACGGGGATGTAATTGGTATGCGAGTGATTGTACCAGCACAAGATAATAGAAATGAATATCAAATTTTCGTCACAAATAGTAGGTTATCAAAAAAAGGCTAGAAAAATTCTTATTTTCAATAGTGGAATAGAAAAGGGATATGTTTATGATTATATATTCGGGCAATCTGATAGCCATTATTTTTTGTTTAAATGGGGGAATCTCTTAATAACAATAAGAGAGAAATATAATATAAAGGATTAATTTACTCCTTTCCTTGATTAGCTAAGAGCTTTTCAAGGTTTTTTTATGATTTAACAATTTTATGAATGTATTAAAAAGAATCAAAGAAAAAAAGATATAAATCTTAGTCTTATTTCTATACATAAATATAGATTTAAAATAAAGTTCAATTTTTCTGTAATAAATTACGATTTATAAAGAGATAAATAGTATTGCAAAGAATTCGAATTGAGGAGGGATACTTTTATCCCTCCCCTATATCTCAAATATCTCTAAATATCGATATGGATGTATTAACGATAAAACGATAATTTCATAATGTTCAGTCGATTATTGGAACATCTCTCTTTTCCAGATTAATATTTTGTTTATCTGCTATTATTTTATTGTGAGAATATTCCCTTTATTATTTTATGGGGTGATGGGAGGATTATATGAACATACAACTAAAGGGGAATGAACAGTTGACGGAGTTATTAAATGAGTGGTATTTACAAATTCGTGCAAGAAATAGAGAGAATTCCATACGTCTAAAAAAAGAAATTGAGCAACAGCTTCATAATCTTATAGGTGATCAAAATTTACTTTTTTATTATTCACTTTTAGATTTCCGTTTTAACTACTTACTTAACAACCAAAATTTATCATCCCTTTTTATACTAATCGAAGAGATATGCTACAAATCCAATAGCAGCTATAGCACTTCCAATAACAATAAATAAACTAATAATCCCAAGAGACAGAATTTCCTATTAAAATTTAAGCTGGATTTAAGAGTATCTTATTTATTAATTCTTGTTTTAAAAAACTTAAACTCAATAAAAACATTAGAATCTATTTTAGGGATGTTAGGCTAATTATACCAAGCGATTCAAGACTTTATCTTAGTAAATCTCAAGGTTAATTTGTGAGTAAATAAGTGAATTTTCAGTTTCATATATGTGTAAATTTTATAGCAGAATAGTCTAGAAAATGAGAAATAATTATAGGAACTGAGAGATGTTTTGAGTTTCCTTGTGTCGAAAAAGGATAGGTTGCTTGGAGGGTATAAGAATACATGACAAATAGCCTTGCTAATTAATTTTTTTTAAGCAAGGCTAAGTTTTAGATGTTTTTTAATTAGGACTTTAGAACGCCCATTTTTTGCAAAACGGAATCCATTTTCTGGTTCTGGTGCAAAAGTTTTAGAGTTTTTGCACCAGAACCACTTTAAGTTACATTTATAGTATAAACAGGATTAGGAATATTATGCAGATTAAAAAAGAGCACTGTATATAAGTGCCCTTGAGAGGTAGGCGTAATACCAATCATAATCAGTATTAATATACGCTTAATATAATTAAAATGTGAAAAAAGCAGCTAGCAAAAGCTAACTGCTCAGCCCTCGGGGAAAGGGAGAAAGAATATTACAGAGGTCACTGTGAATTCAAGCTGTATCAGCCCATTTATAGTATTGGACAAAATTTAGAATTTTATTCGGACAAACTCAAAAAGAGCAGCTAGCAAAAGCTAACTGCCCGCCCTCAGGGAAAGGGGAAAAGCCTAATATCACAGATGAGAATCTGGATGTAAGTATAGTATGATCGAGGTTTTGAATTTTATTTAAACAACCAAAAGAACAGCTAGCTAAAGCTAACTGCTCTCTCGGGATGGGAACTCAGGTTGCTGGAGGCTCATTTAAATGAGTTATGGCTATCGCCTATATACATTATATACAGAATATTGAGATTTATTTGGAGGATGAGGAAATGATTAATGAATTGAAAGTAGGAAATGTATTCCCATTTTGGGTACCAGTTAACTTAGGGTTTGCATAATCTATACAAAGAGTCGAAGGTGAATACCTAGGAAAACACAATGGGGTGTTTCAAAAGATTATGTAGGAAGCATTCCATATTAGAAGGAAGTGAGGAAACAAGTTGTTTAAGCGCAAAAAGAAGACAGGCCGTATTAATAGTAGAAAAACAGTCGTACTAGGAATTGAGTTTGATAGTAAAACAGAAGCAGAGTATTACCTGTTCTTAAAGAGTAACCCTGAGGTTGTTGAGATTAAGCTACAACCTCAGTACATGCTCCTTGAAGGGTTTTATATTACTACACGAGATGGTAAACGGAAGAAGCGAAGAGATTGGAAATTCACAGCAGATTTCTTAGTTACTTATAAGGATGGAACACAGGAAGTGATTGATGTCAAAGGTTATGCTAACGATCGCTTTCCATATATGAAGAAGATGTTTGAATACCGATATAAGCAGGAGTTAGTTGTTGTTATGAAGGACAAACAGAAAGGTTGGATAAGAAAATAAAGGGGCTGAATAGATGATTCCAAGATACAAGGGTATAAGAGAATTCATGCTGTATAGAAAAGAACCAGGTTTTGGGAGTAATCAGTATGTTTGGATATTCGATGTATTTAAGTATCACGAGCTAATGCAACATTTTAAGGATGGATGGGTAATCCATGATGAGGATAAACAAATAGAAGCATTCAATAGAACAACAGCTTAATGGATAACGGAACGATGATGAGTAGATTGGTGGGGGCTACTTTACTAAGCATCGTTCCCTTATTCAGAAGATAGGTATTAAAATTTCACATACCTAATGTGAGTGTAAAAACTAAAATTCGAAATAGGGGGATTCCAACTTGGAACAATTATCTTTATTACCAGAAATCGATGATAAAAAGGTGCAGAAAGAGGTCGTGAGCATCTTGAAAGAATACAGAGCGCTGAAAATGCGATTCAATAATGAAGTGGAACAAGAAGGAATCAGTCTGTTTCCAGAATTACGTGATTCGAGAGTAACAAGTAGGATGAAGGTGCAACAAATCGAAAAGGCATTAAACAATATCCTAGATGATGATGAAAGAAACATCATTACTATGAAGTTCTTAGATAATAAACCAGTGAAAGATGCATTCGTACAAAATGAATTGATGATGAAGAACTCATACTTTTATGAGAAGAAGAAAAGTGCTATTAAATTGATTGCTACTACATTAGGAATCATTTGAAAATGGCAGAGAAAACGCAGAGATATAGCGTATTTTTTGGGGAGTTTTTGCAAATGGAATCAACGGTACGATTATCTCATGAAGGTTCTTTGAAAAGAGAATACGCTTCATGGGATAGCGTGCCCATTATAATTACGTTACTCGGTGACGCGGAGGCTAGAGGGAATAAGAGCTTCCCAAAATTATTTTGTATTTATCATTCAGCTCAAGAGTCGTCGCTTGGGTTGAAAGTAAACATAATACTAGATGTCATGTCTATGATTTCTCCACATTTGAAAATGGAATGGGTGATGGTTTATATGATTGAATGAATCGCACATTTCAAAACAAGTAATACGTAATAAGAACAAGAATGCATCGTTATTTTGAGCA
>NZ_CM000745.1:4858642-4859862 GCF_000161455.1 Bacillus pseudomycoides DSM 12442 | reverse complement strand
AGTTATCATCCTTCGTAAAACACATCCGAAATTACAGCGTGGATTTATGGTACCACTTGTACCAATTTTGCCGATCATTTCAATTGTTTGCTGTTTATTCTTAATGCTAAATTTACCGTTAACAACATGGGTGTACTTTGGTGTTTGGTTAGCAATTGGAGTAGTTGTATACTTTGTTTATTCGAAAAAACATAGTCACCTAACAAAAGAAGAAAGCTCATAGTTATTGTAATACAGATGAAATGATTCTATACTTATCATTTCATCTGTATTTAGAAAGTTTTATATGAAATAAAAATATGAACAATTGCAAAGACTTTAATTTCAAGGTTATATATTTCTTTTTCATATAAAAAACTAATATTCTTGAATTCGACATACTTCTTTATAAAAGATACATGATGTAAGTGATATACTTAATACTGTAGTAAATGAATTGTGTCCAAGTACAATAATAATTACTACATTTCACATAGGGGTAGTACCACATGACCATCAAGCTAAGATCTTGGGGTACCCCCTAAACGAAATTTTTACTTTTCTACATTTTGTTATCTTATTGTAAGCGTTGATAACATAAGATTCGTTATCAGAAGTAAAACCTATACATTTAAAATCTTAGACATATAATAACTATCAACTAAATCTCCATCAACAACACAAGAACCTCTTTTTATGCCCTCAATCTCATAACCTAATTTCTCATATAAAGAAATGGCTGATGTATTATTTACTCTTACAGTCAACTCTAATCTGATTACACCAAAAGTCTTTGCCCAATTTTCAAGTTCTTTAAATAACTTAGTTCCAATTCCTTTTCCACTATTTTCATGAGTTACACCAACAACAATATAAACACTATGCCTAATTCTTTTAGGTTGACCACCAATTGCCATCAAGTATCCTACTAATTCATCTTCAATCTCAGCAACAAAAATAGCTGAATTAGAAGATTGAGACATTCTTTTGATAGCACTTTTTTGTTGTTCAATTGTAGTAGTTCTCTCCCCTTCCTTAAATAACATAAATTCCGTTTCTTCATCAATCTTTCTACATAATTCTAAAAAAGGTTCTGCATCTGTTTCCTCGATTAACCGAATCATAACTCATAAACCTCGCTTTAATTAATATGTTGCAACAATAAATAATTCGACAAATATATTAAAAAATCATCTTATTTAAACTATGAATAACCTATATATATAAAGTTTACATAGGAC
>NZ_CM000745.1:4855496-4858542 GCF_000161455.1 Bacillus pseudomycoides DSM 12442 | reverse complement strand
GGAATCCGCTTTCCGATATTACTTCTTGAAGAATGCTTTACATCATCCTGAGTAATTGGATAATACGTAACATGAACGGTGGTTTCTGTGATTCCATACATATTAATTAGCTGCGTGTTCTGCTCTCCATACCTTTGAAACCACGGTAGCAAGCTAGTAGGATCAAGTGCTTCCCCACCAAATATGACATAGCGCAGATGCAGGTTTTTATTCTCATCTTCTTGTTCACACACTTGTATCAATTGTCGAAATGCGGATGGTGTCTGATTAAGAACCGTAACCTTTTCCTTTACTAACAGTTGATAGAAATCCTTAGGCGATCGACTAATCCAGTAAGGAACAACAACCAATCTTCCTCCATAGAGCAATGCTCCCCAAATTTCCCAAACTGAGAAGTCAAACGCATAAGAATGGAAAAGCGTCCAAGTATCTTTTTCATCAAACTGATACCAACATTCCGTTGATTTAAATAAACGAATCACATTGTGATGCTCTACCATCACTCCCTTCGGATTCCCCGTTGATCCCGAAGTATAGATTACATACGCCAAATTTTCTCCTGTCACTTCACATATTGGTGAAAGAATGCTTTCTCGTGAGATCATCGCTTGATCCCGATCCAAACAAACTGCTTCGATTTCTTCAGGTATCCAACCAACTAATGCTTCGCTCGTGACCAATACTTGAATCCCTGTGTCCTCCAGAATATATCGTAGACGACTTTCTGGATACGATGGATCCAATGGAACATAGGCTGCCCCAGCTTTCAAGATCCCCATGAGACCAACAATCATCTCAACTGAACGCTGGAAGCAGAGACCGACCAATGACTCGGTCCCAATCCCACATTTCTGGAGATAATGGGCCAATTGGTTTGCTTTCTCATTCAGCTCTCGATACGTCAACTGCTGATTTTCATCCACCACCGCCACCGTGTCAGGTGTACGATCCACTTGATCTTCAAACAGTTTATGGATCACACTCTCACGTGGATACGCTACAGCATTATCATTCCACTCTTCCAGTAATTGCTTCTCTAATTCCGATAGCATCGTCAACTTCGTCAGTGATTTATCGGGATGTTCCACGATTTCATTCAACCAATTTTCAAAATGCTCAGCCATACGTCTGATCGTTACAACGTCAAATAAATCATTCTTATAGTTAAAACAAAGGAATAAACCCTCTTCCACCTCTGCGGCGCTTAAACTCAAATCAAACTTGGCGATCGAAGTATGACTTTCCATCGCTTCTAAACTTCTTCCATGAAGCTCTGGAAGCTCTTGTTGCGTGTTTTGCAAGGTAAACATGGTTTGGAAGATCGGAGAATGACTTGTACTTCGCTCGGGTTGTATGACATCTACAATCTTTTCAAACGGAACATCTTGGTATTCATACGCCTTCAATGCTTTTGTCCGCACCTGAGACAACAACTCTTGGAATGTCGGTGCGCCACTCAGATCAGCCCGATAAACCAACGTGTTGACGAAGAAACCAATCAACCCTTCAATCTCACGATAATTCCGGTTTGCAATCGGGCTTCCGACAAGAATATCCGATTGTCCTGTATAACGAGCGAGGAAGCTTTGATACGATGCCAGTAAGGTCATGAAGAGCGTCGACTCTTCTTGACGACTAAGTTCGTTCAGTTTGTCGCGTAACGAGCGTGACAACAACACAGTGTGTGTCGATCCACGATGGGTTTGCACCGCAGAACGAGGACGATCCATCGGCAACATTAAGACTGGTAACTCGCCAGACAGCTCTTCCTTCCAATATGCAAGCTGCTGATCAAGTACTTCTTCTTTCATCCATTCCCTTTGCCATTGGGCAAAGTCGGCATATTGAACCGGTAATGGTGCGAGTTCTGCTGGTTTTCCACCAACCGCTTCTTCATAGAATGCCATCCATTCTTGGAGCAAGATTTCCATCGACCAGCCATCCGAGATAATATGATGCATGGTACAAAGAAGAATCCATTCTTCTTCTGCGATTTGCACGATTTGCCCACGGATCAACGGACCTTGTCCTAAGTCAAATGGCGCTTCGGCTTCGTTTTGGATCCATTTTTCCATTACGCTTTCTCTCTCTTCGGAGGAAAGCGTAGTTAGATCTATTTGGGGAAGGAACCGGAAAGCATATGGTTGAATCTGCTGCACAGGATGACCATCCATTTCATGGAACACCGTTCGCAAAGATTCATGACGCTCTATCAGCTGATTCCATCCCGTCTCCAATGCTTTGGGTACCCAATTCCCTGTAAGACGGCATACCATCGGTATATTATAAAGTGTACTATTAGGCGTGAATTGGTCAATGAACCACAGGCGCTGTTGGGCATAAGAGAGCGAAATGGCTTCTCCCCGTTCCATCGGCATAAGCGGTGGAATTTCTCGTATTTTGTCTCCTTTACGCAATTGATCCAGTCGCTTCGCCAACGCCTCTACTGTTGAATACTCAAACAGTTCACGTACTAACAGTTCGATTTGTAATGCCTCTTTTAACCGAGATACAACTTGGGTAGCGAGCAACGAGTGGCCACCTCGATCGAAGAAGGAATCCTGGACACCAATATTTTCTATGCCTAGCACTTGACTCCATACCGATGCAATGAGTTCTTCCATCGGAGTTCGTGGGTATACAGTATTTTCAGTAGATGGTTCATCAGGTACAGGCAATGCTTTTAAATCGAGTTTTCCATTCGGTGTGAGTGGTAAAAATGCCATCTCGACAAAGTGTGCCGGAACCATGTAATTCGGTAAATGTGTTTTCAGATGCTCCCGCCATTCATTTACACTTCCTTCACCAACTACATAAGCTACCAATCGTTTGTCTCCTGGATGATCCTCTCTTACCAGTACAACAACTTCTTTTACAGACAAATGCGCCTGCAAAGTTGCTTCAACTTCTCCCAGTTCAATCCGGAAACCACGAATTTTTACTTGGTCATCCATACGACCATGGAACCGGAGATCACCGTCAGGCAGATAACTTGCTTTGTCCCCAGTGTAATAGAGACGTTCCCCTGACTTAAACGGATGCGAAA
>NZ_CM000745.1:4847828-4855396 GCF_000161455.1 Bacillus pseudomycoides DSM 12442 | reverse complement strand
GTTATGTTAACTTTCATTTTTTTCTATGTATATGCATGTAAAAAAATGAAAGTATAGATTGCAACAAATATAATAAATCCTGATGCTAAAAAAAATGTATATGCTGAAGCTTTTCGATTTTCTTTTAAATCAGAAAGACCGAACATTAAAAACATTAACCCCATAAATAAGGTCATAAGAGACATGAATTCAAATGTATCAGTTATTAAACTATATATAGCTAAAAAGGAACTAATTAATCCGAATACAATTCTTAATAATGTCAGCAAAGAACAACCTCCTTAGTTAAGTCATAAGTATAGAAAATATTTTATAGGATACTATCATTTTTTACCATTTATTAACACATAAAAGAAAAGGAAGAGTATTAATCAAGTAAATAAAATTTATTATGTCTTACGTATAAGTATTTTAATTTCAATGAGATATTTATATTGTCTATAGGTCTTTCAATCTCTTTATGTATAATGTTTTGAATGTATACTTTTTCGGTTAATTTTGAGAATGTCAGGGGAATTAGTATAAAGTCAATGTTTTAGAGGATTTGAATGTAAACAAATATTTAAAAGTTTACATTTGATAAAAACAAAAAAGAGTCCTGTGTTTATTAACGGGTTCCCTTTTGGGAGGGAAGATAAAAAATCAGATGTCTATTCAGCCCAAACAACAACTTTTTAGCATCTAAATTAGCAGTTTAAATAACAAAAAGGGACGGATATTTCGTCCCTTTAATTTGATACATACTTTAAAAACTCATTTAGTGATGAAAACATTACTTCTGGTTCCCAATCACCCTCGCCGTGCATTGCGGTCATTACAGGGTAATTTTTATCTTCAATATCTACAAAAATCGGGTCTCCTAAATTTTCATCGTATCCAATTACATACCAAGTTTCTTTCCAATCACCTTCACTATCCCCAGTTAAAGAATTATCTTCTTCATCTACACTGTATCCTAATTGTCCTTCTTCAAATTCCTCTCTTGAAAATAGGTGAATAGATATAGTTTCAATTTCAGTGTCATCAACTTCCAGCTCAATTTCAAGATTGTCCAACGCTTCAATCTTATTCAAAATAATCTTTAAATCCTCATTTAGCACAATATATACCTCCTGATGTGAGTTACTATCTCAGATAGATTATATCATTTCCATTCCATCGAAAGGATACAGGCTAGAACAATTGCTTGCCATATTTCTTAGCGAACTGATTGGGACTAATAAAGGGATGAGATGATGTTAGGGAGGAATTTGATTCTCTCTTTATCAAATGTAAACAAATATCTAAAAGTTTACTTTTAAAGCTATTTGATTTCTTTTTATATTAATAGAGCTTCCTAGTTAAGGAAGGAGTTTTGAATTTTGTGATAATATTAATATATGGATGAAATAGATATTTAGGAGGAAACTTAGTTATTATGATTAAAATTGTTGGACAAAAAATTGTATTGAAAGAAGCAACTTATCGAGATTTTGATGAATTATATTATTGGAAATATGAAGAAAAAGAACAAGAAGCAAAGAAATGGAATGGTCCATATATACCTGAACGTAAAATAACAAAAGAAGATTTTATGGAAAGTTGGGAGAATGATTATTGGATTTTTCCGAATGTACCTAATACATTAATTATTTTTGTTAAAGATAAATTAATTGGGACAGTAGGTTGTTATTGGGTAGATAAAAATACTAATTGGTTAGAAACCGGTATTGTTATTTATGATAAAAATTACTGGAACGGTGGATATGGTGCGGAGGCTTATAAACTTTGGATTGATTTTCTATTTAGATCTACTGAGTTGCATCGATTAGGAATGTCAACTTGGTCAGGAAATATAAGAATGATGAAAGTTGCAGAAAAAATGGGGATGAAAGAAGAAGCAAGGATAAGACAAGCAAGAATGGTAGATAGTAAATATTTTGATGCAATTAAAATGGGGATTTTAAGAAAAGAGTGGGAACAAGCTTAATGTTGTAAATGGGGTAGCACGCACATTTTAAGGTTCTGGTGCAAAAAAACGAAGCCGCTTGCAAGTAATCTCCTAAACTTGGACATACTGATACTAATATTCTAAAAAAGGACGTGATCAGTATGGAACTGCAAAATTTATTTAAGTGGAAACATTACCAACCTAATATTATTTTGTTAACGGTAAGATGGTACCTACGGTACAACCTCAGTTTTCGTGATTTGGTGGAAATGATGGAAGAACGGGGTTTATCCATTTCCCATACAACGATTATGCGTTGGGTTCATCAGTATGGTCCTGAATTGGACAAACGAATCCGACGTCACCTCAAACAAACCAATGACTGGAGAGTCGATGAAACATATATCAAAGTAAAAGGGCAATGGATGTACCTGTATCGTGCCGTGGATTCCGAAGGAAACACGATTGATTTTTACCTCAGTAAAACAAGAGACAAACAGGCTGCAAAGCACCTCTTTAAGAAAGCTTTGCGGTCTTTGCATGTTTCTAAACCTCGTGTCATAACAGCCGATAAGAATCCGGCTTATCCTATAGCAATTGAACAGTTAAAAATTGTTTATGCGGAGGTTTATACAAAAATCTAAGGGAACACCGTTTCCCTCCCTTTTCTAACTAAAGGGCAGTAGAGTTTAACAAGGAGGTTACTTATGAATTGTGAAAGTGTATTACACCAAATTGAAGTAGCTGTAAAAACAGTAATTGAAATAATAGGCAATTTAGAGGAAGACGATTTACAAAAAAGACCAACACCTAATAAGCATTCTATCGGGGAACTATTAGAACATATGGCAGTGATTTGTGAAGCTGATTGGCGTATTTCAAAAGAAGCAACGCAAGAAGAAATGGAAAATTTTTATTCAGGAGTAGCATATAAAACCTTAGACTCAATAAAAGATGGTTTCCTTACCAATTTTGAATCATTAAAAAATAAATATATGAATTTATCCGAGGCAGAACTCCTATCTCAAACTACTTCATATTGGGATTTGACTTATACAAGATATGAATGGCTGTTAGAGATATTAGCACACGTTTATCATCATCGGGGACAATTACACGCTATGCTTGTTCACTGTTACGATAAAGACCCTAAAATCTTAATGTTTGAATGATATTCCTTCCATTAACGTACGCTTTAGTTGAATTGCGTGTTATCTAGTAGGCTGTTTGACATATTGTACATGACCAATATGCAAAACAGCTTATTTTTACAAGTTTTTTTGATATTAGGTCTTGATAACGTACAATTTTCTTTTTTGGATATGGTGAGGCCTTTATTGAGAATTTTTTGTTAAGATAATCATGGTAAAATAAGACAAATCAAAGGTGGTAGTTCAAGAAAGCAACAGGAGTTACTCGTAATTTGGATGGATTAGGGCGTATTGTCATTCCAATGGAACTTAGACGAACTTTGGACATTGAAGAAAAAGATCCAATGGAAATATTTGTGGAAGGTGATCAAATCATTTTGCAGAAATATAAACCTCAACAAGCTTGTGTGATAACAGGCGACATTTCAGAAAGGAATGTTTCATTAGGAAATGGAAAGATTGTTCTGAGTCCAGAAGGTGCGGAACTTCTAATAAAGGAATTACAGCAATATCTTGTGAAATAGAAGGTTAGTAGTAAAAAAATAAGCGGAATATGATATCAAATATGTAAAAAAGGTCTCCTGAATTGGAGACCTCTTGTATCATTTGAACATTATAAATATAGCTTGTCTTATGAGTAGTAAGACATGCTACTTTCAGAAAATGTGCTGATTGAGAAACGTATATTATCCCTACATAGCTTGTTGCCAAACAAAATCCGCAAGTGTATCATATCATAAATCAATGATGAAAAAACGATGTATTTCACCATTCCTTGTATGTATTTCAAATAAAATGTATACTAATCATGATTTCTTTTGTGAATTTGTCAGGTGTTTTTTAAGTCAGTTTATGGTCGTTATTTAATCTATTGTATGTATCTGCAGTGAGGCTCTTATGTTAATCATAAGAGCCTGTTTGCATGTTTCCGCCTTTTTTCGGTACAATGAAAAGAAAGTAGTAGGCAGGGAGAGGAAATCCATGGCCAATCCATCATTAGTGAATTTACGCATTGATTTTGCATTTAAACAATTATTTGGTACATCGGGAAGCGAAGAAATTCTCATTACATTTCTGAACGCAATGTTAAGGGATTCGTTAGAATCACCGATTCAATCGCTTCAATTTGAAGATCCACATCTGCATAGGGAACATGAAGAAGATAAGTTATCGATTCTCGATGTTTCCGCCACATTAGATACAGGAACGAAACTTAATATAGAAATACAGATGAATAATCATCATGACATTCTAAAACGCTCTTTGTATTACTGGAGTCGGTTGTATGCGTCTCAATTAAAAAAAGGAAAACCCTATAGTTCTCTTCATAAAACCATTACAATTAATTTATTGAATTTTGTTATGTTTAAAGAATATGAAGAGTTTCATACGACGGGGAAACTGTGGAATATCCAACAACAGAAACTTTTAAGTGATGAAATTGAAATTCATCTTATAGAAATTCCAAAACTCATGCAACAATGGCGAGAAGAAAAGGTCAATCCGTGGGAAGATTCTTTTGTACGATGGTTACTATTACTTCCTGCGAATGAAGATGAACACTTAACACAAATTTTGGAGGCGATTGCAGTGAACCAAGATCCAATGTTACAGAAGGCGCTCGATAAATGGGAACATATGAGTCAAGATGCTTCATTCCGTCAAGCGTATGAAGCACGGGAAAAGATTCTAATGGATGAAGCGGCAGGCATCGCACATGCATTAAATAAAGGGCGAGAACAAGGTATTCAAGAAGGCGTTCAGCAAGGGAAACGTCAAATGATTCTCGGTATGCATCGTTTACAAGTCCCAATAGAAACCATTGCACAAGCCAGTGAACTCACGATTGAAGAAGTAAAGAAAATCATAGAGAAAACATAAAAGAGGCGGACTTTGGACCGTCTCTTTTTACGAAAAAACACAACAAAGACAGTTATGCCAGACTGTCTTTGTTGTGTTTGTAATTTTGCAAGTGTTTGTACGTATATATCATATCAAAATAGCTTCTACCATACAAAAGAAAAGCCTATATGTATAGAGTGTGTTGTGGGAACACTCCTCAAAAAAGAGATACAGCCACGATAATTCGTGACTGTATCTTTTCTCTGCGTAAACTCACTATATGTAGCAACTAATCCTTACAGATTGCTCTTCAATACATAAATATAGCGTACTTTTTAGAGAGTTTACAATTGATATATATTTGTCAAAATTAAGCGTCCCATTCATTAAGGCTTTTTATTACTTTTTTTCTTAAACGGGGCTTTAACTTTGCTAGCGTATCTTGTAATTGGCTGTTTAATATTAAAAATTGAGCATCCATCATTAAATAATATGTAGCATCATTTATATACCTATAATGACTTGTATATTGTTTAGTAGCAATGTCCAAGTGTCCATTATGTTGATTCAATTTTTCAATACTTTCATAACAAGCCTCTTTGTTTATGTGATATATATCTTTAGTTTTAAATGTCATTTTCCCTCTAGGATGTCTATTTACAAACAAAATCTCATTTTCGCATTTTAAGCTGTTAGCTGGAAAAGCTCTTTTAGCATATTTCGTTAATATAAAATCCGGATGCATAATAATGTCCTCAACTGGAACTTTAACACAAACTTTAATCCATTTATGACTATACTCTATATCCAATTTATCATGAAGGCACTCGCCAGATAATAGAATATTTGTATCAATTTCAAATGAAAACTCTGGATTATTTAAACCACCTATTTCTATTTGTCGAAGGGCTAGTGGTAATTCAATAGCATTTAAAGAGCGATAGACTCGTACATATCCTCCTTCTTCTATTAGATTACATGTTTTTAACATGTATTGAGTATGCTCGTATATATTTTGTATTTCTTTAACCGCTTCATAAAACATCTCGTCAGAAATTGAATTTGCTAATGCTAATGTATCTTCAAAATATTCTCGACGATTAACATTTTCTCCATATTCAATTGGCATGTAATATGTTTCTTCATAGCCTAAACGCCTTTGAATATTAAAAGCAAATTTAATCAAAGATGTTAGATAATATCTTGTGAAATTATAACGTTCATTTTGCAGGGTAAAAGATATGATTTCTGTATTATTTATTGTACCGCCCTCAATACACGCTTCAATTAAGGGAGAACGTACTCGATAACGATAGAGGTTTGCCAAATCTGATGAAGTTGTATCATGGAAACAATATGTTTCTTGGTCTTCACAATCTTGAACGTATTTCATAAGATCTCTCCTTGTATTTAAGTGCTTACCTTGGTAATGTGAATTCTTTTTCTTTAGCTGGATCTGCAGTCCAACAACTACTAATATTATAGGTTTTGCACATTTTATATGCCTCTTCACTCAGCCATTGTTTGGTTTTAGTGAGGTTCTTAGGTCTAACTTTTTCACCCCTTATTGTGTTGTCTCTCCAGTCATAAAAGTAAATTTTCTCCGGTTCTTCTACATCTTTTCTATAAGGTGCAAAGTCGCTTGGTTTTGGAATCTGTCTTGGGCTTGTGGTATTTGGAATTCTGTTGTTAATTTCCTCATAAAATTTTTTAGGACTAAAAGGTTGTGAAGGACTTGAAGTTAATCCTAGTGCTTCACAAATGGCCCCGTATTTGTCACCTAAATACGGATTAATAACAAATCCTTTTTTGACGGCAACTTCAAAGAAGAGATTTTTATTTCTTACTCCAATAGCAAGTGCATGAGGCGTAGAATCTATTATGTAAATAATACTAAAAACGGCTTTATTAATGGTTATTGAAAATTTCACACGTTGAAGGCTTTGTTCAATCATACTGTTATACAATGGTTCTAGTCCTGTTAATTTCATTTGTAAATTCCTCTTATTAAATAATGGTTTAACTATAGTATCTGACTATTCCGAATAAAGTAATTATAAATCATTTACAAATTAAGGTAAAATGAAAAACAGAAAACGAGTTTTACAAAACTTACAGAATGTTACACTCATAAAAACCCAGTGACATCAGTACGTGTGCATGATATCACTGGGTTTTTATTTGGATATTTAACAGCGTTATACTGGAAGAAGCTTGTGCATCCAGTAAAACCCTTATATTTTACTTTGTTTGGTAGTAATAGTTATTGAATTATCCCTTCTAAATGCAGTTATTCTTACTTCGTCCCAATCTTGTGCAGCAACGAGTAACTTTGTAGCTAAATCTATAGCTTGTTTGCTAGATAATTGGATACCAATTGTTTTAGGTAATTGGTTATCGGGTGTTAGAGATTTAGGATAAATCCCTAAAGCCTTGCTAGTTGTCTTGATATTAGCTTGTTTTAATGAAATAGTTTGCATTTTTACTTTCTCCTCCTAAAAAATGTTTTTGTTTTTTTATCATTAAATTATTGTACGTTAACATGCTGTACTTACAGAATATCACAAAGGCTTTAGGTTTTTTTCCGTTTTCTTATCAAATGTCACATCACTATCAAGTTTAGATAATTGTGTATCCATAGCATG